>DATLFR010000191.1 GCA_035540895.1 Actinomycetota bacterium
TCCTGTGGCGGTTCGAGCGGGACCTGTGCGAGGTCACCGGGATGGACGCCGGCACGTTCAACCCGGCCGCCGGGGCGCACGGCGAGATCACCGTGCGGCGGTCCGTCTCCCCCCGGTCGGCGAAGTACCGCCTCCACATCAGCAGTGCGGTGATCTCGCCGTGCGCCCCGGCGGCCGGGTTGAACGTGCCGGCGTCCATCCCGGTGACCTCGCACAGGTCCCGCTCGAACCGCCACAGGAGCGCCAGGGCGCCCTGGACGTCGGAGACCGGCTGGTCGGGGTGGAGGTCCCGGAACCCGGGCAGCGCGGCCATCTCCTCGTTCAGCTTCGGGTTGTGCTTCATCGTGCACGAGCCCAGCGGGTAGAACGCGTTGTCGATGGCGAAGTTGCGCTCGGACAGGGTGGTGAAGTGCCGGACGAGATCGGGCTCGGACACCTCCGGGAGCCGGGGCGGGACGGTTCGGCGGAACCGGTCGGGCAGGAACTCGTCGGTCGACGGGGCTCCCTCGGGCGCCTCGGGGAGCGACCAGGCCCGGCGTCCGGACCGGGACAGCTCGAAGATCGTGTCCGGGGTGCGGTGGGCGGCGGTGTCCTCGGTCACTTCCCTATCTCCTTCAGCGCGTCCACGAGCGCGTCCACGTCCGAGGCGGTGCGGCGCTCGGTGAAAGCGAGCGTGAAGATCTCGTCGTCGCACGCCGGCCCCGCCCAGATCCCGCGGGCACGCAGCTCGGCCAGGACCTCCGCGGCCGGCTTCGGACCCCGGAGCGGGAGCTCGCGCAGGAACGGCCTCTCCGACGCCACCTCGAACGGTGTCTCGGCGGCGATCCTCGCGGCGGCCAGGTGGGCGAGGGAGGCCGAGACCTCGGCCACGTGCCGCAGCCCCTGGGGACCGAGCCACGAGAGCTGGACGGTCACCATCAGGGCGAACAGGGACTGGTTCGTACAGATGTTGGACCCCGCCTTCTCGCGGCGGATGTGCTGCTCGCGTGCCTGCAGGGTGAGCACGTAGCCGCGGCGCCCTTCCGCGTCGACCGTCTCCCCCACCAGCCGCCCCGGCATGTGCCTCACGAAGGACTCGTCCGTCGCGAACAGCCCGACGCACTGTCCGCCGAAAGCGACCGGGTTGCCGACCGCCTGTCCCTCGGCCAGCGCGATCTGCGCCCCCCACGCGCCGGGCGGCTCGAGGACACCCAGGGAGACCGGGTCGCAGACGGCGATCAGCTTCGCCTCGACATCGGCCGCCGCCCGACCGATCTCCCGGACCTCCTCGAGCAGTCCGTAGCGGTTCGGCTGCTGGACCACGACCGCGAGCACGTACTCGTCGCGCGCCGCCTCGGCGATCGCTCCGGCCTCGCAGCCCAGGTCGTTCTCGGGGAGCACCTCGACGTCGATCCCAAGACCTCCCGCGTAGGTCCGCAGCACGCGGACGTAGCGCGGGTTCACGCCGGGCGCGACGAGCACGCGCCGCGCCTCCCGCCTCATCGCGGCCAGGTTCACCGCTTCCACGAGCCCGGTCCCCGCGTCGTAGAGCGAGGCGTTCGCGGCGGTCAGACCGAACAGCTCCGCCACCATGGTCTGGAACTCGTACAGGTACTGCAGCGTGCCCTGCGACGCCTCCGCCTGGTACGGCGTGTACGCGGTGGCGAACTCCCCCCGGGAGGCCATCGCACGCACGACCGCGGGCACGTAGTGGTCGTAGAGCCCCCCACCCAGGAACGACAAACCGCCCGACGACGGGAGGTTGCGGGAGGCGAGGGAGGTGAGGTGCCGGGCCACCTCGGGCTCCGACATCGGGGCGCTGAGGTCCAGCTGCGGGTCGCGCAGGTCGGCCGGGACGGTGGCGAAGAGGTCGTCTATGGAGCCGGCGCCGATCACGTCCAGCATCGCCCGGACGTCGTCGGCGGTGTGGGGGACGAAGTCGCCGGCGCTCACGTGGCCGACGCCCCGGCCTTGGCGGGCGCGGCCGGACGTCCCCGCTCGATCAGCGGGAGCTCGCGCATCGTCACCGCGATCTCCTTCCCACGGTTGTGCAGGGTAGCCGGCCCCAGGGACGTCTCCAGCGGGACGTAGGCGAGACCGATCGGCGCGTCAAGGACGACCGAGGTCCCGCCGCTCGTCACGACTCCTTCCTCCCCGACCCGGTCTCCCGGCTGCGGGATGCACCTCTGCGCGGCGACGAACCCCACGAGGCGGCGGGCGGGCTCCCGGGCGGCGAGCGCGTCGCGTCCCACGAAATCCTTGCCGAGGTCCACGGCGAACCCGACCCCCGCCTCCCGGGGGTCGATGTCCAGGTCGAGCTCGTGTCCGTACAGCGGGTAGCCCATCTCCATGCGCAGCGCGTCCCGGGAGCCGAGCCCGCACGGGACGACCCCCTCGGCGCGCAGCGCCTCCCAGACACGTGGTCCGGCGCCCGCCTCGCAGACGATCTCGACCCCGTCCTCCCCCGTGTACCCGGTGCGCGAGACCACGGCTCCCACGTCGGCGACCACGGTCCGGACGGCCCCGAACCTGCGCGGGGGGATGTCCGCGCCGAGCCGGCCCACGATCTCGCAGGCAGCCGGCCCCTGGACGGCGATCATCGCGCTGGTGAAGGTGTCGTCCACCGCGTCGATGCCTTCCGGCGCGTGCTGCATCAGGTGGTCCCAGTCGACCTCGCGACGGGAGCCGTTCACGACGACGAGGAAGTCGTCGGCGCCCAGCCACAGGACGATCAGGTCGTCGATGACGCCCCCCTGCGGCGTGCACCAGAGCATGTACTGCGCCCGTCCCGGGGAGACCCTGGCCAGGTCGTTCGTGCCCAGGCGCTGCAGCAGGTCGAACGCGCCCGGGCCGCGGACGAGGAACCTGCCCATGTGGGAGACGTCGAACATCCCCGCTGCCTCCCGGACCGCCCGCCCCTCGGCCAGGATCGATCCGTACCGGACCGGGAGCCGCCAACCGGCGAACGTGACCATCCGCCCGTCAGCGGCTCGGTGGGCGGCGTCCAGCGGTGAGCGGAGGGCCTCGGTCACCGACCCATCCTTCCACACCGGACGGACGCGGGAGTGACCGTGCCACTATCGGAGCATGATCCGCCCGGCCAGAGTCGCGTGGGGCCTCCCCGTGGTCGCCTTCTCCGCCCTGGTGATCGCCGTGGTGAACGGATCGCGGGTCAACTCGCTCGGCCTGACGGAGTGGGATTCCGAGCAGACGGTGAGCCTGGCCAGTGTGATCTGGGCGTCGTCCGTCACGTCGGTCTCCCTCGTCGGAGCGGTCATCGCCGCCCGCCATCCGCGAAACCCGATCGGATGGATCTTCTGCGCGGTAGGTACGGCCCTCCCCACAGGCCTCGCCATCCAGACATACGCCACCCTCGCTCAGCACACGGCCGCCCCGCAGCTGCCCGTCCCGCTCATCTGGGTGGGGGCACAGATCGTGTTCCCAGCGTTCACGCTCGTTCCCCTGACGCTCCTTCTGTTCCCGGACGGGCGACCGCCCTCGCGGCGCTGGAGGCCGCTGCTCTGGCTGGCTCTGGCGAACGCGGCGCTGGGGACGATAGCCCTCGGCTTCATGCCGGGGGAGTTCCCCGGGGTCGTCGGCGTGCGCAACCCGTACGGGATTGAGCGAGCACGACCGGTTCTGCAGGTCATAGACGGTGGGATCGGGTTCATCGTCCTCGGCATCACGCTCGCTTCGGCGGCATCCATCGTCCCGCGGATAAGGCGCGCTCGGGGGCCCGAGCGACAGCAGCTGCACGTCCTGGCCGTCGGTGTAGGCGTGCTGGTCACCATGCTGGCGCTTGCCATGGTGAGCGATGCGGCCGGCGGTCCTACCGCGATCTTCAGCCTCTGCCTGGCCGTCGGCATCCTCGCCATCCCCGTGTCCATAGGTGTCGCCATCACGCGCTACCGGCTCTACGACATCGACCGGCTGATCGGGCGCACGGTCTCGTACGCGATCCTGAGCGCGATCCTGGTCCTGGTCTACGCGGCGGGCGTCGTCGTCCTCCAAGCCCTTCTGCGCCCCATCGCGCCCGACTCCGGTGTGGCCGTCGCCGGATCGACGCTGGCCGTCGCGATGGCGTTCAGCCCGCTCAGGCGCCGGCTGCAATCTGCGGTCGACCGCCGGTTCGCGCGCGCGAGGTATGACGCCGCTCAGACGATCGCGAGCTTCGGCAGCCGCCTCCGGGACCAGATCGAGCTGGAGGCGGTCGCCGACGAGCTGCTCGACGTCGCCCGGCGAACGATGCAGCCGGCGCACGCGTCGGTCTGGGTCCGCCCCCCCGGCTAGGCTCCGGGCATGACCGCGAGCCTCCCGGACCGAGCGCCGGGCGTCCAACCCGCGCCTGCCGGACACCACCGGGGGACCGCGTGAGGCCCGAGCTGGTCGAGCTTGCCTGCTCGGGCGAGACGCACCGGGTCTGGGTGGGGCTCTCGGGGCTCGAGATCCTCGACCACGACGTCGAGGGTGAACGCGTGCTCGAGACCCTGGGGGGTCGTCCCCCCGCTTGCCTGGAGTTGGCCGCTGCGTGGCGATGGGCCGAGCACGCCGACCCGCTCGCGCTGATAGGCGGAGAGACGTGGGACAACCCTCGACGGGACCGCCACCTGGACGCCCTGGGTGCCCATACGCCCGCTCCGCTGAGGGCTCTCTCCGCCATGCCCGAGCGGATCCGGGCGCTCGCTGTGGCCGACGCGCTGGACCGCACGCACCGCGAGAGGGGACGCCATCGCTCCTTCCCCGCGGCCCCCCTCCTCGAGCGGGTCCTGCACGGGCCGCTGCACCTGGACACCGACACCCTCCGGGACGTGATCGACGGACTGCTGTGGCTCGCGGAGGCCGACGTGGGAGCCGAGGTCTTCGACGACCGGGAGGTCGACGAGATCGGACGGGTCGTCTTCTCACACACGCTGGCGCTCTCGTCCTGGCGGGAGGCCCGGCGTCCACTCCTGGAGCGGGTCGCCCGGATCTTCCTCGAGGGTGTCGCCTACCCGGTCGAGCGGTCCCGTCGCATCCTGCAGCTGCTGCACCCCGACGGACACGTCTTCGAGTCGCTGCTCTGCTTCGACGGGATGGTCACGATCTCGGAGCGCACCTTCACCCGCGTGCCGCGCGGGCACTGGACCGTCTGCACGACCGACCGCGCCCGCCTCGCGCACGACCACTGAGGCCGCCGTGGCAGGATGGACGGGCCATGACAGCGGGACGTGAGCTCCGGACGGAGGCCCTGCGCATCGTGCTCCTCGTCTACGCCGTCGGACATCTGGTCACGACGGTCCAGTTCCTGTTCTGGCCGGGGTACTTCCTGACCGGCGACCCGCCTGTACCGCCCTGGCCTCTCACGGCCTTCCAGTTCGGCGACTGGCCGCCGCTGCACCAGGGGTTCATGAACGTGATCGCCGTGTACGACCTGGCCGTGGCCGCGGCGCTCGTGTACGCGATGCGGGACCCGGCAGCCAACCGGGGGATCCTGTTCTTCGCGATCGTGCTCTGGGTCCTGCACGGAGGCGTGCACGCCTACCACATCCTGTGGGGCGACTCCCCCGCCCATTACTGGGTGGCGACGGTCGAGCTGTGGCTCGGGGCGGTCCTGCTCGGCGTCCTCTGGCCGAGATCGATCGGGGCGCGTGCGGGTCAGCCCGCGACGTCGCTCGTCCCCTAACTACCGCGAAACGGACATCCCCGGATAGGATTCATACGGGATGCCCGAAGCATCCGCGGAAGTGAACCCGACTCGACAGGAGGGATCCATGCGGCGACCGGGATGGTTGCGCGTGATCGCACTGCTCAGCGTGTTGACGCTGGTGGCGACGGGGTGTCGTCAGCAGGATGAGGGCGGCGGGGGCGACGCAGGCGGGGACCAGCAGCTGACCCTCGGCCTGCTGTACCCGCAGACCGGGAGCCTGGCGTTCCTCGGCCCGCCGATGCGGGCCGGTTTCGACATGGCCGTGCAGGAGATCAACGAAGCCGGCGGCGTGCTCGGGTCGGAGATCGTGACCCATGTCGCCGACGAGGCGGGGGACGCCTCCGTGGCTGCGGAGGCGGGCAACCAGCTCCTCGGCCGCAACGTGCACGCCATCGTGGGGGCGGGTGCCTCCGGGATGACCCGAGCCGTCATAGAGAACGTCACGGGGTCGGAGGTCCTCATGTGTTCGGGCTCGAACACGAGCGCCGAGTTCACCGAGTACGAGGACAACGGGTACTACATCAGGACGGCTCCCCCGGACGTGCTCCAGGGCCAGGTCCTGGCGGGCGTCATCGCCGAGGACAACCGGCAGCGTGTCGCGATCCTCTTCCGCTCGGACGGCTACGGGCGCGGCCTGGCCCAGTCCACGGCCGAGAACCTGCGCGAAGCGGGCGTGAACGTGGTCCACAACGAGGGGTACGACGTCAACGCGACGACCTTCGACGCGGACGTGAGCGCGGCGATGGCGCAGAACCCCGATGCCGTGGTCGTCGTCTCGTTCGCCGAGGGCGCGCAGATCATCCAGGCTCTCCTGGAGCGCGATCTCGACGCGAACCAGATCTACGGCGTGGACGGGAACCAGTCGAGCACCCTGCCTACGACCGTGAACCCCAACAACGCCAACGTGCTGGACGGCATGAAGGGAACCGCGCCGTCCGCCGACGCGGTCGAAGGGTTCGGGGACCGGCTGCGCCAGTTCAACACCGAGCTCAAGGACACGATCTTCGGCCCGCAGAAGTACGACTGCGTGATGCTGATCGCACTCGCTGCCGTCGCCGCGGGGGAGATCAGCTCGGAGGCGATCCGCGACAACATCGTCGACCTGACGCGCGGGGACAACGAGTGCGCCGGCTTCCAGGAGTGCGCCGAGCTCCTGCGCAACGACGAGACGATCAGCTACCAGTTCGCCAGCGGGACGGAGTCCTTCTCCGACGTGGGTGAGCCGACCAACGGTCTCTACGACGTGTGGACGTTCCGCGGGTCCGAGATGACGACGCTCCGTCAGGAGAGGGTCGGATCGGGCTCCGGAGGCAGCTCCCCGGGAGCTTCGCCCGGCGCGCGTCCGACCGGCTCTCCGGCCGCCCGTCAGACGGGCTCCCCGGCCGCCAGCCCGACCGGTTCGCCGGCCGCCAGTCCCGGCCAGTAGGGGTCCGAGAACACGGGGACCCGGCCCCCTGGGGGCCGGGTCCCTTCTCGTCCGGGACTATTCGACGCGGGCCAACGTCCCCAGGTAGAGCTCGACCACCTTCGGGTCGTTGAGGAGCTGCTCGCCCGTCCCCGTGTAGGCGTTGCGCCCCTGGTCCAAGACGTACCCCCGGTCGCAGATCTGGAGGCACCGTCGCGCGTTCTGCTCGACCATGACGACCGAGACCCCGGCGGCGTTGACCTCCTTCACCCTCTTGAACACCTGGTCCTGGGCCATCGGGGCGAGCCCCGCCGAGGGCTCGTCCAGGAAGAGCACCTGGGGGTCCATCATCATGGCGCGCGCCATGGCGAGCATCTGACGCTCACCCCCCGACATCGAACCGGCGCGCTGCCCCACCCGCTCTGCCAGGAGCGGGAAGAGCGCGGAGACCCGCTCCATGCCGCGGCGGAACGTCTTCGGGCGCAGGTAGACCCCGACCTCGAGGTTCTCCCGGACGGTGAGGCTCGGGAACACGTTCTCGGTCTGGGGCACGTACCCGATGCCGCGGCCCACCAGCCGGTGGGGCGGGAGCCCCGAGATCTCCTCGCCTTCGAGCCTGATGGACCCGCTCTTCACGTGCAGGAGGCCGAAGAGAGCCTTCACGAGCGTCGACTTGCCGGCGCCGTTCGGGCCTATCACCCCCACGATCTCACCGCGGGCGAGCTCCAGGTTGCACCCGTTGAGGATGTCGACCTCCGGGTCGTACCCGGCCACCAGTTCCTCGGCCACGAGCAGGGGCGCGTCGCTCATCTCGCCTCCGCCGGCGGCTCGGCCCCCGGCTCGTCGTGGGTGCTCCCCAGGTAGGCGTCGATCACGGCCCGGTTGCGGCCGATGGCCGAAGGAGGACCCTCGGCGATCACCCTTCCCTCCGCCATGCAGACCACCCAGTCGCTGATGCCCATCACCACGTCCATGTCGTGCTCTACGAACAACAGCGTGAGACCCTCGTCCCGCAGGGCCTCCACGTGTCCGAGCAGCGACTGGGTCAGCGCCGGGTTCACGCCGGCGACGGGCTCGTCGAGCATGAGCATGCGCGGCTCGACCATCAGCGCCCGGGCCATCTCGAGCAGCTTGCGCTGTCCTCCCGAGAGCGTCCCCGCGTACTCCTCGCGCATGTGGGCCAGGCGGAAGCGGTCCAGCAGCTCGTCGGCTCGGTCGCGGGTTCGGCGCTCGACCGTCCGCCAGAGCGGGGGCAGGAGCGACCCGGCGAAGCGCTCACCGGGGTTGCCGCGAGCCGCGAGCATCATGTTCTCGATCACGCTCATCTTGGCCAGCACCTTCGTCAGCTGGAAGGTCCGTACGAGACCGAGACGCGCGATGGAGTGCGGGGGCCGCCTGGAGATGTCGGTGCCGTCGAACGACCACCTCCCCCCCTGGGGGCGGTCGAACCCGGAGAGCAGGTTGAAGAAGGTGGTCTTCCCGGCCCCGTTCGGCCCGATCAACGCGGTGATCAGCCCCCGCTGGACCTCCAGGTGCGATACGTCGACCGCCTGCAGTCCGCCGAACGAGCGCGTCACCCCGTCCACCACCAGGATCGGGTCGGGCTTGGCCACCCCCGGGTCGGGAGCCACGCCGGCCAGAGGATGCGTCTCAACCGACATCGAGCTGCATCTCCCGTCTGTTCCCGAACATCCCCTCCGGCCGGTAGATCATGAGGAGCATCAGGCCGGCCCCCACGAGGAGGAAGCGAAGCGCTCCCACTGCCTCCGGACCGCCCAGGAAGGCCGGGACGTACCCCGAGGTGGACGCCTCGCGGATCGCCGTGTCGAAGCCCTGCACCACGAACCAGAAGACGACTGCGCCGACCACCGGCCCGACGACGGTCGCGGGTCCGCCCAGGATGACGATCGTGTAGGTGAAGAAAGTGACCATGGGCAGGAAGGCGTCGGGGTCGATCGATCCCAGCTGGACGACCCAGATCATCCCGGCGATGCCGCCCAGCATCCCGCCCAGCACGAGGGACTGCATCTTGTAGGAGTAAGCGTTCTTGCCGATGCTGCGGACCGCGTCCTCGTCCTCCCTGATCCCCCGAAGCACGCGCCCCCACGGACTCCGGGTCAACATGAACACGAGGAGGCTCGCGAGCAGGACGAGCCCCCATCCCACGAGCACCGGCCAGAGCTGCCGGGCGCTGTAGTCCACGACCCAGAACCCGTAGCGGCCGCCGGGCAGGGGGTTGATCCGGTCGAAGCCGCGCGCGTACCCGGTCAGGCCGAAGACCCCACCGGTGACATCGGTGGCGGGTCCGGATCGGGTCACGTGGCGCAGGATCTCGGCGCCCGCGATGGTCACGATGGCCAGGTAGTCCGCCCGCAGCCTGAGCGTCGGTCCTCCGAGCAGGAGCGCGAGGACGAGGGAGGCGGCCAGCCCTACCAGCACGCCCGCCCACAACGGCGCGCCGAGGGTGGAGACCGTGATCGCCAGGCCGTACGCCCCGACGAGCATGAAGCCCACGTGTCCGAAGTTGAGCAGACCGGTGTACCCGAAGTGGATGTTCAGCCCGATCGCAGCCAGCGCGTAGACGGCCGCGTTGCCACCGGTGGCCGTCCGGACGGCCTCCCTCAGGATGCGCTGTCCGTCCAGGGGGGACAGGGCGATCACGCCCAGCACCACCAGCAGGACCCCGGCCCACACGAGCATCACCGGCCGCGGACGCGACAGCTTCATCCGATCCTCTCCCGGCGCCCGAGGATCCCCTGCGGGCGGACGAGGAGCACGACGACCATCGCGATGAGCGCCCACATCGTCTTCAGCTCCGACGGTTGGAAGATCGTGCTGATCTCGGTGGCCAGGCCGACGACGATCCCTCCGGCCATCGCCCCGAACGCGGTGCCGAGTCCGCCCAGGATCACGGCTGCGAACATGAGGAGCAGGGCCCGGAACCCCATCAGCCACTCGACGTTCTCGACGACGCCGAGCAGGACCCCGCCGAGCGCAGCCAGGGCGCCCGCCATGGCCCAGACGAACAGGATCACGCGCTGGACGTCGACCCCGGAGGAGGCGGCGAGGTCGCGGTTGTCCGCCACCGCTCGCATGGCCCGGCCGATGCGGGTCCGAAGGAGCAGGAGGCCGATCCCGACGAGCACCACCGTCGACACCGCGATGACGACGAGGTCCCGCGGGGTGGTGAGGACCGGGCCGAGCCGGACCGGCGCCTGCACCGTGTAGTCGTGGTAAGGCCGCGGCCTGCCCCCCATGATCAGCAGGATCACGTGTCGCAGGATCATCGCGAGCCCGATCGAGATCACGAGGAGCTGGATCAGACCGGTCCTGCGCCGGCGCAGCGGACGCCACAGCCCACTCTCCATGCCAGCGCCGAGCGCCGCGCCCGAGGCCACGGCGACCACTCCGGCCGGTATCAGCTGGAGGCTCGGGCCGGACGTGTTGAGCAGGAGGGCGACCATCGCCCCGAACGTGACCATGTCCCCGTGCGCGAAGTTCACGAGCCTGGTCGTGCCGTACACGAGCGAGAGGCCGATGGCCGTCATGGCGATGATGAGCCCGAACTTGATCCCGTTCACCGCGGCCTGCGCCATGCGGCGCAGGTAGGAGACCGCCGCCGGCTCGTCGCCGAACGAGAAGACGAGGGTGCGCTGCTGTCCCGATGAGACCGTGAAGGGCAGCGTGGCGCGCTCGGCGTCCCGCACGGCCACCCCCTCCGGGAGCGACGCCTGGTCGAGGGTGGCCTCGTAGGCTCCGTCCCCCGGCAGCGCCAGGCGCCACCCCCCGTCCGGGCCGGAGGTCGCGGTCCCGACCCGGTCTCCGTCGCGGGAGACGACGACCCGCACGCCCTGGAGGGGCTCGCCGTCCATGATGAGGCGTCCTCCGACCGTCGGTCCGGACGCGGGGGGACCGTCCTGCGCCGTGACCGTGGGGCCCGTCCCGGTCAACCAGGCAGCGCAGACGCCGACCACGGCCACCAGCAGGATCCGGCGGCGCTGCTCGGTCGGCACCCTCACCCGGTGAGCATTACACACGGCACCGGAGCAGTACCCGATATCAGGAGGTCTCGATCTCCCCGTTCAGCGCGCCCTCCAGGATCAGCTGGGCCACCTCGACGAGTCGTTTGTGACGGTCCATCGCGGCCCGCTGCATGATCCGGTACGCCTCGGCTTCGGTCAGCCCCTGCTCCATCAGCAGCCCCTTGGCCTTCTCCACGACCTTGCGCCCCTCCAGGCGCTCCTCGAGGTCGTGCACCTCGTCCTGGAGCTTGTTCATCTCCCCGAACCTCCCCAGCGCCACCTCGATCGCGGGCAGTAGGTCGGCCTTCTGGAACGGCTTCACGAGGTAGGCCATGGCGCCGGCCTGCGCGGCCTGGGCGGCGAGGTCGCGCTGCGAGAAGGCGGTGAGGATCAGGACCGCGGCCAGCCTCTCGCGGGTGATCACCTCGGCCGCCCGGATGCCGTCCATCCCGGGCATCTTGATGTCGAGGATGGCCAGGTCCGGGCTGTGGTCGCGGACCGCCTCCACGGCCTTGTGACCGTCGGCCGCCTCGGCCACCACGTCGAACCCCTCCTCCTCGAGCATCTCGCGGAGGTCCATGCGGATGATCGCCTCGTCCTCGGCGATCACGATGCGGGTCTTGTCGCTCATGTGTCGTTCTCGCTCAGGTAGTCGGTCAGGATCCGGTGCTCGGCCGACAAGGTATCCCGCAGACCGCCGGCGATCGCGGCCTCCACCGCGCCGCCCACGAACGGGACCTTCACCTCGATGTCCACGTCCACGTCGCGTCTGGTGCCGCCGCCGTCCTCCGGGGAGAACCGGTACGTGCCGCGGCACGAGAACCGCCCCTTCGCCACGTGCGGGTCGATCTCGAACCTCCATTCATGCTTCGCAGGGTCGTAGACCGCCCGCTCGTCCCAGGAGATGGTGTCGGCGCCTATGGCCGACCGCACCGCCGAGGGCACGTGGCCGTCGAACCGGTAACGCACGACACGCCGGACGAGGCCCCCGGGGGCCTCCTCCTGGAGCCGCACCTCCCGCTCGGCGACGTTGGGCAGCGATCGGAGCCGCTCCTGGTAGGGGCCGGAAAGGACCGCCTGCTCGACCCGTTCGATGGACGCGTCGAAGCGGTCGGACACGGTGAAACGCATCGTTGAAGGCTACCGTAGGGGCATGATCCCCTTCGAGGTTCCCGGCCCCCCGTACCGGACCGCACAGGTCGCCGACTGGGTGTACCGCCGGTTCGCGCCGTCGTTCGAGGAGATGACGAACCTCCCCCTAGACGTGCGCCGGGAGCTCTCCGCCCGGTACGGGGCTCCTCGCCCTGCGCCGGTGACCGCCCAGGAGGCCGACGACGGGGCGACCGTGAAGGCCCTCTTCCCGGGGGGCTACGAGACGGTGGCGATGCGCTACCCGGGGCGGACCACCGTATGCGTCTCCTCGCAGGCGGGGTGCGGGCTCGGGTGCACGTTCTGCGCGACCGGGCAGATGGGGCTGATCCGCAACCTCTCCCCGCACGAGATCGTCTCCCAGGTGCTGTGGGCGGGCGGCGTCCTCGAGGAGCGGCCGGGCAACGTCGTCTTCATGGGCATGGGGGAGCCTCTCGCCAACCACGACGCGGTGGTCGAGGCCATCCGTCTGCTGCACGACGAGGTCGGGATCTCGGCCCGGCGCATCACGGTCTCCACGGTGGGGCTCGTCCCCCAGATAGACCGCCTTGCCCGGCAACCCTGGCCGGTCACCCTCGCCCTCTCGCTGCACGCCCCGGACGACGAGACCCGATCGTCGCTCGTGCCCATCAACCGGCGGTGGCCCGTCGCCGAATGCATGCGCGCGCTGCGGGACTTCCGGGCCGCGCGGGGTCGGCGTGTCTCGATCGAGTACGCGATGATCGCCGACGTGAACGACCGGTCGTGGCAGGCCGAGCTGCTGGCATCGCTCGTCGCCGGCACGGACATCCACGTGAACCTGATACCCCTCAACCCCACCCCGGGGTTCGGTGTGCCCGGCTCGACGCGGGTGGACCTCTTCGCCGCTGAGCTGAGGGCGGCAGGGGTGAACGTCACCGTGCGCGACACGCGCGGGCGCGACATCGACGCGGCCTGCGGTCAGCTGGCACTCGCCGAGCGGGAGGCGTCCCTCGTCGGGATCCGGCGGAGGTGAACCCCGAGGGGTGCCGGCGGTGGGATTCGAACCCACAAGCCCTCGCGGGCAATGGTGTTTGAGACCATCGCGTTTACCTGGTTTCGCCACGCCGGCCTGCTCGCCATCGTAGCCCACGCCCCCGCACCGAACCCGTGAGGGCCGCCCGGTTAGTGGACCGGCGCCCCCCGGGTGCGCCACAGTGGCGTCGACATCAACGATCAGGAGGGGCTATGAACGACCAGGAGCGCAACGAAGGCGGCGCGTCCGGGACCGCAGGGGGCTCTCCCGGCGGACCGGGCGCTACGAGCGGCGGTTCTGCCTCGACGGGCGGACCCCCCGGTACGCCCGCCACGCCCACGGGTCCGGGCGCTCCCCCCGGCACGGCCGGACCGAGCGGTGCCGACTCGCCGAACCCGTCTCCCACGCCGGGTGTCCCGGTCCCGCCTCCCACGCCGCCCATCACCGACGACCGTCCGCCGCCCCCGGCCCTGCTGGACGAGGAGGACGACGACCTGGGCTTCGATGACGACCTGCACGAGGGACGCCGGGCGACCGGGTACGGGATCGGCTCCCTGGCCGCGGGGCTCGTCGCCCTCTACCTGTTCCCCGCGCAGTTCGTCCTGAACGTCGCCTTCCAGCGACTGAACCAGGGCCCGACGCAGCTGGGCAACTGGTACACGCTCGGCTGGCTCGCCAACCTCCTACCCTCCGCCCTCGCGGCGATCTTCGCGATCGTGGCCGCCTCGAGGGGCGACTCTTCGGTCGAGCAGGGTCTGGGGTCGGGCCTGTCCCGCGTCGGCCGGATGCTCGGGTACGGCGCGCTGGTGCTGGTGGCTCTCGGGATCGTGGCGCTCGTGATGTCCCTGCAGCCGCTCCCGCAGCCGCAGGTGCCGCCGGGGTTCCAGGGCGGGCCTGGGGGCGGCTAGGCCCCCATCGCCTCGCGCATAGACGAGACCAGCCCGACGGCGGCGGCGACGCCGCCGTCGGCCACGGCCTGGATCACCGCGCTCCCGACTATCACCCCGTCTGCGAACGAGCACGCCTCCGCCGCCTGCTCGGGGGTCGAGACCCCCAGCCCGACCAGGGCGGGACGGTCGGTGACGGTCCGGACGCGCTCCACGACCGCCCGGGCGCGCTCGGACAGCGACGTCCGGACGCCGGTCACCCCCAGGAGGGAGACGCAGTAGACGAACCCGCCTCCCACGCGGGCGACGGTCCGGACGCGCTCCTCGTCGGTGGTCGGCGCAGCCAGCAGGACCGCGGCGATCCCCGCCTCGGCGGTGGCCCGCAGCCACGGGTCCGCCTCCTCCGGCGGGAGGTCGGGGACGATCGCCCCGGCCGCTCCGCAACCGGCCGCGCGGTCGGCGAACTCCGACCACCCCAGGGCGGCGACCGGGTTCACGTACGTCATGAGCACGAAGGGGACCTCGACCCGGAGCGCGGACATGGTGTTGAGCACGGCGCCGGGGCGCATCTCGGCTCCGAGCGCGACCTCGGACGCCCGCTGGATGACGGGTCCGTCCATGAGAGGGTCGGTGAACGGGACGCCGATCTCGAGCATGTCCGCCCCCGCCGCGACCACGCCCTCCACGAGGGAGGGGAAGAGGTCGGGCGAGGGGAAGCCGCAGGTGAGGTACGGAGCCAGGACCTTCCGGCCGCCGGCGCGCAGCTCGCGCAGGTGCGCTTCGAGCGGGGTCACCCGAGCCGCTCCCGGACGGCCTCCACGTCCTTGTCACCGCGTCCCGAGAGCAGCAGGACCACGTGCTCCGGGAGCCTGCCCGCGTTCCGGAGGAGCCAGGCCACCGCGTGCGCGGGCTCGAGGGCGGGCACGATCCCCTCGAGGGAGCCGAGGGTCCGGAAGGCCTCGAGGGCCTCCCGGTCCGTGGCCGGCTCGTAGCGCGCGAGACCCTCGGCGGCCAGGTAGGCGTGCTCGGGTCCGACGGCCGGGTAGTCGAGCCCGGCCGAGATCGAGTGCGCCTCCCGGATCAGTCCGTCCGGGTCCTGCAGGACCCGGGTGCGCGCGCCGTGGAGGATGCCGTCCGTCCCGCCTGCGACGGCCGCGCCGTGCGCGTCGGTGTCCAGGCCGTCGCCGCCCGCCTCCACGCCGACCAGGTCCACCCCGGGGAGCCCGACGAAGCCCTTGAAGATCCCGATCGCGTTGGACCCTCCCCCGACGCAGGCGACCACCATGTCCGGGAGCCGGCCGGTCGCGTCGGTGAACTGGTTGCGCGCCTCGTCCCCGATCACCCGCTGGAGCTCGCCGACCATCCACGGGTAGGGGTGCGGTCCGACGACGGAGCCGATCACGTAGTGGGTGTCCTCGACGTTCGCGACCCAGTCCCGCAGCGCCTCGTTCACGGCGTCCTTCAGCGTCCGGCTCCCCGACTCCACCGGGACCACGCGGGCGCCGAGCATCTGCATCCGGAAGACGTTGAGCTCCTGGCGCTGCACGTCCACCGCCCCCATGTACACCTCGCACGCCATCCCGAAGAGCGCCGCGGCGGTGGCGGTCGCGACGCCGTGCTGGCCGGCGCCCGTCTCGGCGATGATCCTCGACTTGCCGAGCCGCCGGGCGAGCAGACACTGACCCAGGACGTTGTTGATCTTGTGCGACCCGGTGTGCGCCAGGTCCTCCCGCTTGATCCATACGTTCGATCCGACGCGCTCGGACAGCCGGGCCGCGTGGTAGAGCGGTGTCGGCCGGCCGGCGTACTGGGTGAGGAGCCGGTCGAGCTCCTCGCGATAGGACGGGTCGGCCCTCGCCACGCGCCACGCTCCCTCGAGCTCGATCAGCGCCGGCATCAACGTCTCGGGGACGAACCGTCCGCCGTAGGCGCCGAACCTGCCCGTCGGGTCCGGGACGACCTCGAGCGGGTTCAACGCGCGGGTAGGCTGGCGTCCATGGGTGCCAGAAGGGTACCAGCGGGTCGTCGTGCCCGATGGTGGGTGCGGCCGGTGTCGTGGTCGCTCCTGATCGTGGCCGGGGTCGTCCTCGGCGTCGGGACCCTGATCGTCACGGGCGCCCGATGTCTGGCCGCCGGCGCAGCGAACCTCGGCTCGGCGTGCCCGGCCTCCGTCGTCGAGATGGGGATGTACGGGACGGCGCTGTTGGCCGTGGTCGCGGGGGCGGTGGGGCTGGTGCGGGAGATGAGCGCGTTCAGCCGCGAGGGGTACGCGCAGCCTCCACGAAAGCCCTGACCTTCTCCGGGTCCTTCAGACCGGGCTCCCGCTCCACCCCGGACGAGACGTCCACCCCGTCCGGCCCCAGGCGCGACACCGCCTCGGCGACGTTGTCTGGCCGCAGCCCGCCCGAGAGCACCCAGGCGCGCGCGGGCGGCGACGACTCGATCTCGTCCCAGGGGGCGGTCTGGCCGGTCCCCCCCAGCACCCCGTCCACGTAGGCGTCCAGGTGGACGGCGTCGCATCCGAGCTCCTCGAGCCCGGACAGGTCCTCCGCCCCCCGCACCCTCACCGTGCGCAGGACGAGGAGCTCCTCCGGCAGGTCGTCGCTCAGCTGGGTGGGAGCCGGGAACTGCACCCCTCCGAGCTCCAGGTGGCGGGCGGTCCGCGCGATCGCGGCCGGCCGGTTCCCGTCGAACACCCCGAACGCGATCACTCCCTCGGGCACACGCTCCCGCATCTTGGCCGCCTGCCCGAGCGAGACCTGACGCGGGGAGAGCGCGAAGATGAACCCGACCGCGGAGACGCCGGCCTGCACGGCCTCTTCGACGTCCTGAGGGCGCGTGAACCCGTCGACCTTCACCCACGTCCCGCGCGGGTCAGAGATCCGCACCCAGCAGCTCCCTCACCTTCGCGGACGGGTCGGGGGCCCGGACGAGCGCCTCGCCGACGAGCACGGCGTCGACGCCTATCGAGCCGTAGGCCTCCACGTCCTCGCGCATCCAGATGGCCGACTCCGCCACCGTCACCACGCCGGGCGGGATCCCCTTGCGCAGGCGCATCGTGGCCTGGGGATCCTCCTCGAACGTCTCCAGGTCGCGGTGGTTCACGCCCACCACGCGGGCTCCCGCCTCCAGCGCGCGCCGCAGGTCGACCTCGTCGAAGACCTCGACCAGCGCCGTCATCCCGAGCGGGTCGGTCTCGGCGAGGATCTCGGCCAGCCGCTCGTCGTCGAGGATCCGGACGATGACCAGGACCGCGTCGGCCGCGAACGACCGCGCCTGGACGACCTGGTACGGATCGAGGACGAAGTCCTTCCACAGGACCGGCAGCTGGGTGGCCTCCCGCGCCCGGACGAGGTCCTGG
Source organism: Actinomycetota bacterium (assembly GCA_035540895.1). Classification (NCBI taxonomy): domain Bacteria; kingdom Bacillati; phylum Actinomycetota; species Actinomycetota bacterium. The sequence continues at coordinate 17,484 of DATLFR010000191.1, forward strand.
GGGGACCCCTTGAAGAACTCGGACTCGGTCAGGACGGAGAGCGCCCTCGCTCCCCCTTCCTCGTACGCCACGGCCTGGACGGCCGGGTCGAGGTGCGGGGCCAGGTCGCCGCGCGAGGGTGATGCCCGCTTGAACTCGGCGATCAGGGACATCCCCGGCGCCCTGAGGGCCTCCTCGAAGCCGCGAGGCTCCCCCAGCAGCTCCGCCTCCCTCCGCAGCTCATCGATACCGAGCTGGGCGCGGTCGGCCTCCACGCGGGCTCGGCGGGCCTCGAGGATGCGGGGCAGGAAGGAGGTCATGCCGAGCTGGCCGCTATGAGGCGCTCGAGGGCGGCGGCCGCGTCGCCGGAGTCGACGGACTTCGCCGCCAGCCCGATGCCCTCGCGCAGGTCCCCGGCCGCGCCGGCGGCCACGAACGCCGCGCCCGCGTTGAGCAGCACGCAGTCACGGACCGGACCGGGCCTCCCCTCCAGCACCTCGCGCAGCCGCCGGGCGTTCGACGCGGGATCCCCGCCCCCGAGCGACCAGAGCGGAGCGGGGTCGAGCCCGGTGTCCTGAGGGTCCACCACGGTGTGGGAGACCGTCCGGTCCTCCACCCGCCAGACGTCGTTCGGTCCGGCCAGCGTGAGCTCGTCCGCGCCTCCCGCCCCGTGGACCACGAGCGCCCGGGTCAGACCCTCGGTCCGGGCGAGGGCGCCCGCCACGAGCTCTCCCAGTTCCCGGCTCCCCACCCCCACCAGCTGATAGGACGGCCGAGCCGGGTTCGTGAGGGGGCCTAGGACGTTGAACGCCGTCCGGACCCCGAGCGCCCGACGCACGGGCATCACCTTCGCCATCGCCGGGTGGAAGGCCGGAGCGAACATGAACCCGATCCCGGCCGTGTCGATGCAGGAGGCCACCTGCTCCGCCGAGAGGTCCAGCCGCACGCCGAGTGCCTCGAGCACGTCCGCCGACCCGGCCTTGGACGAGAGCGCCCGGTTCCCGTGCTTGGCGACCGGGAGCCCGGCCCCGGCGACCACGAAGGAGGCGGTGGTCGAGACGTTCACCGTGCCGGTGCCGTCGCCTCCGGTCCCGCACGTGTCGACGAGGCCGTCCCTGGCCGGCTTGACCGCGATGGCGTGGCTGCGCATGGAGCGGGCGAGACCGGCGATCTCGTCCGGCGTCTCCCCCTTCATCCGCAGGGCGACCAGGAAGGCCGATACGAGCGCGGGCTCCGCTTCCTCGGAGGTGACGATCTCGTCCAGCGCGGCGGCTGCCTCGTCGGAGGTCAGGTCCCGCCCGTCGACGAGCGCGTGCAGGGAGTCGCGGAGGGCCATGTCCCGAACTCTACGGGTAGGAGCGGAGGAACGCGAGGGCGAGCCGCCCCGCCCGCTCGACGAGGTGCGGTTGGACGCGGTCGAAGGTGTCGCGGGGCGAGTGGAAGAGCGGGTCCTCCCCGGCCCAGATCCAGCCGGCGTTCATGCCCGCCTTGAGGAAGGGTCCATGGTCGGACCAGTCCGGGGTGACGCGCTCGGTCACCGGCACCCCCGTCCGTCTCCCGGCGTCCAGCAGTCGCTGGGTGGCCTCGCGGGAGCCGGTCCGCAGGCGTCCGGCGATCAGCACGTCGCCGCGTCCGACCATGTCGACGTTCAGGAACGCCGTCAGGTTCGCCTTCTGGTCGGCGTTCATCGTGGCGACGTGGTGGCGGGAGCCGACGTGGTTCACCCGCTCCGGATAGGGCTGGCGTTCCTCGGCCCCGAAGCCGATGTACACGACGGGCAGCGACGCCGGCCGCTCCGCAAGGACCCGCATCAACTCGAGGGAGACGCCGATCCCGGTGGCGTTGTCGTTGGCCCCCGGACCGTTCAACGAGTCGTAGTGACCGCCGACGATCAGGTACGGGCGGTCGTAGGCGAACCCCGGCGGACGGCCGATCACGTTCCAGGAGACGCCCCCCTGCGGGAGCGGGAAGTCGTCCAGCTCGACCTCGAGCCCGAGCGACCGGAGGACCTCCGCCTGGTGGGTCGCGGCGCGCTCGTCGCCCTCGGACCCCGACGCGCGGTACCCGAT
>DATLFR010000192.1 GCA_035540895.1 Actinomycetota bacterium
TGTCCGATCCGGCCAGTCCGGCGTGCCGGACGCTGTTGGCGACGAGCTCACTGAGCAGGAGCTCCAGCACCTCGAGGACCCCTCCCTCGAACCACCCGAGCTCCCTCAGCCAGTGCCGCACCTCCGCCTGCGCGGTGGGACGGGGCTCCACGGTGAGGTGTGCCTGTGACACGGCGCTCACGACCCCTTCTGCGCTCCGCTCGACGCGCCGGCCGGGATCTCGTTGCCGGGCATCCGGACGAGCGCCGCCGCCTGCTGCCTCATCCCGTTCGTGTCGTTCACCGACTCCGACCTCTGGAGCACGTCGTCCAGGCAGGTCGGGCAGAGGTCCATCACGTGGTAGGAGTTCTGGTCGCGCTCGAACAGGACCTCCTTCGCCCGCTCGAGTGGAAGGGTCGTTCCGCAGATCTCGCAGTTGACGCTTATGTCTCTGGCCATGTCGTCCTCCTCGCTCACCCGGGTGCATACCCACCCACCCCGCGGCTAACGCCACCCGGTTAGGGTGGTCGGGTGGATGGCCGGCTGCAGACGGTGCTGGAGGACCTGCGCTCCGTGGTCGTCGCCTACTCGGGAGGCGTCGATTCCTGTTACCTCGCGTACGCAGCGAACAGGGTGCTGGGCTCCCGAGCCATGGCCGCGATCGCGGACTCCCCGTCGCTCCCGCGGGCGGAGCTCGCCGAGGCATTGGACGTGGCCCGCCGGGCGGGGTTCGCGGTCGAGGTCGTGCGGACGGACGAGTTCGAACGCCCTGAGTACCTCCGCAACGCGCCGGACCGCTGCTTCCACTGCAAGCAGGCCCTGTTCGACAGCCTCTTCCCCCTCGCCGCGGACCGCGGTTTCGCGCACGTGGCCCTCGGGACCGTCACCGACGACCTGGGGGATGTCCGGCCGGGCCTGGAGAGCGCCCGGCGGCGGGGCGCGGTCCAGCCGCTCCTGGACGCCGGGCTGGCCAAGTCCGACGTGCGGCGCCTGGCCAGGGACGCCGGGCTCCCCGTATGGGACAAGCCTCAAGCGGCGTGTCTCTCCTCCCGGATCCCCCACGGGACCCCGGTATCCGTCGACGCCCTGCGGACCGTCGAGCGCGCAGAGGCAGCCGTCCGCGCCCTCGGGTTCACCCAGGTGAGGGTGCGTCATCACGGGAGCCGCGCCTCGGTCGAGGTGCCCCCGGCGGACCTCGGCCGGATCGGGACCGAGCCGCTGCGGTCCAAGGTCATGCAGGCCGTCGCCGGCGCCGGATACCGTGAGGTGTCCATCGATCCCCGCGGGTACCGGCGCGCCGGTACGAGCCTGCCGGTGGTCGAGGCGCTGTCCGACGGCTAGCCAGACGGCCGCCGTCCACCGGTTAGGGAGGTTGCACAGATGCCGAAGCTGCGGCTGCACCTGACGTTCCCCGACACGCTCATCCAGGAGCCGCTGATCTGGAGGCTGAGCAAGCAGTACGACATCATCACCAACATCCGCCGCGCCAACGTCGAGGAGAAGGTGGGGTGGGTGATCCTGGAGGCCGAGGGCGCCGAGGAGGCGCTCGAGTCTGGGATCACGTGGCTCCGCGAGGTGGGGGTCCAGGTGGACCGGCTCGACGGGGACGTGGTCGAGTCCTGACCGCATGTTCGCGCTCGTCGACCTGGCCCTGCTCGGAGCCTGCTACACCCTGGCCCGCGTCGGCTGGAGGCGCGGGTTCGCCACCCAGGCGCTGGACCTGTTCGGGTTCGGCATCGGGCTGATCGCGGCGCTGCGGTTCTACCGGCTGCCGGCCGCCCCGCTGCGGTGGGTAGGGGTCGGCCCAGGCACGGCGTACGTCGTGGGAGGGGCCCTCATCTTCGTCCCGATCATCATCGCCGTCGCCCTGCTCGGGCTGAAGGTGAACCGGGTCACCTGGCAGCCGGGCATCCACCTGACGAACCGGGTCGTGGGGGCCGGGTTCGGGGTAGCCCTCGCGACCACCGCGATGACCTTCCTCATGCTCGTCTCACAGCTCGCTCCCCTCCCGCTCGGGCTCTCCGACGCGGTCCGACGGTCCCCCTCCGGGAGGCTGCTGCTCTCATCGGCGTTCCCCGCCACCAGGATCCTGCAGCGGGTAGCCGCGCGGGACGCGGAGAAGATGATCCTCTACCTGCGCCAGTCGCTGAGGTTGCAGCGGTCCGACGAGCGTCCCGAGGTGGACGAGGCTCCCCCGATGCGGTTCCCGCCGGCGGCCGCGCACGAGATCGCCGTCGACGAGGGAGCCGAGCAGGACCTCTTCCGGCTGGTGAACGAGGAGCGCACGAAACGCGGCCTGCGCGCGCTCACCTACGACGAGAGGCTGCGCGACCTCGGACGGAGCCACTCCTTCGACATGTACGTGCAGGGGTACTTCGCCCACCGCGGGATGGACGGGTCCTCACCTTCGGAGCGGATGACCCGGGCCCGGATCGAGTACGTCGTGTCGGGGGAGAACCTGGCCATCGCCCCGAGCGTCTCGATGGCCCACGACGGCCTGATGAGGTCACCGGGGCACCGGCGCAACATCCTGGACCCGGAGTTCACCTCGCTGGGGATAGGGATCTACAACGGACCCCGCGGCCTGATCGCGACCCAGCAGTTCTGCGGGGGCTGCTAGATCCGCAGTAGGATCTCTGGCGACCCGAACCGATCGACAGGAGCTCGCGTGGCCAGGAAACGACGTGGCGGCTACCAACCGCGCAGGAGCGGGGGCCGTCCGGCAGCGAACGACGGCCCCCCCGCGACCCGTGACACCCCCGGCAAGGAGGGCGTCATCGAGGCCGAAGGGACCGTCCTCGAAGCGCTGCCCAACGTCATGTTCCGCGTCGAGCTCGAGAACGGACATCAGGTGCTCGGACACATCTCCGGGAAGATGCGCAAGATGTACATCCGGATCATGCCCGGCGACCGGGTGAAGGTGGAGCTCTCCCCGTACGACCTGTCCCGCGGACGGATCGTCTGGCGCTACCGCTAGCCCAAGCAGGTGTGAACAGCGTCACAGCCCCGGGTCCGCGCGCCGTCTAGGCTGCACCCGGCTTCCCCCCCTTCCCCCCGCGTTCGGGAGGTGCTGGGATGAACAACGGGTGTCCCGTCTGCATCGGGCTCGGCCGCCTCGTCGCCCTCGGGGGTTCGATGCAACCGGTATCGCTGCCCTGTCCGGAGTGCGCGGGTATGGCGATAACCCCCGCCTCGGCGGACGACCCCCCGGCGGCCGACCCGTCCACGGAGCCGTCAGGAGTCGTTGAGGTGGTCGATCAGCTGCCGTAGACGTCCGAAGTGCGTGCGGTCGAAGGTGAACGCGACCCGCTGGAGGTCCACGGCGTCGTCGTCCTGGATCTCCACCTTGGAGGGCTCCACCACCTCGAACCCGCCGCGGACCACGATGTCGGCGAAGCGGCTCCCGAGGTCGGCCAGTCCGTCGGGCCCCGGAGCGTTCTTCATCCGCAGCACCAGGCGGTCCTGGACGTACCGCATCGAGTGGTAGTTGCGGTAGAAGCGGTCGATCTCGTTGACGGCGTCCTCGACGTCGTCGGTCAGCTTGAACAGCGCCAGGTCGATCTCGGAGATGTAGCCGTTGGCGAAGAGCCCTTCCTGGATGAAGTCGAGCCACTGGCGCCAGAACGTGCCCCCGGGGCGGTCGAGGAGCACGATCGGGTGGATATCGCTCTTCCCGGTCTGGGTGAGCGTGAGGAGCTCAAAGGCCTCGTCCATCGTCCCGAACCCTCCCGGCAGCAGGACGAAGGCCTCGGCCTCCTTGATGAACATCAGCTTGCGGGTGAAGAAGTATTTGAAGTTGATGAGCTTGGGGTCCTCGGCGATGAAGGGGTTCGGCTCCGCTTCGAACGGCAGGCGGATGTTGACGCCGAAGCTGCGGGCGGCTCCCGCTCCCGCGTTGGCCGCCTCCATCGATCCCGGTCCGGCCCCGGTCACGACCATCCACCCGCGCTCGGCGATCCTGCGTCCGAACTCACGGGCCTGCTCGTAGTCGGGGTCGCCGTCGCGCGACCGGGCCGAGCCGAACACGCTCACCTTCTGCACGTCGCGGTAGGGAGCGAAGATCTTGAACGCGTAGCGCATCTCCTTCAGCGCGGCGTTGATGATCTTGACGTCGAGCCGCGACGCCCCGTCCCGGGCCAGGAGCAGCCCGGTGACGATGATCTGGCCTATCAGCTCTGAGTGGCGCTCGATCCCCGCCTCTGCGATGAGCTGCGAGATCTTCTCGTCGAGCTCGGGGACTCCTGTCGCGTAGCGTCTGCGCGCCGGGGATCTGGCCATGAGACCGATTCTCTCACGGCCCCCTCAGAGGTCGCCCGACTCCAGCCGTCTCTTCAGTTCCTCGAGGGACGCGTCGAGCTCGTGCTGGGCCTGCTGGTCGATGAACGTCCGGACGACGCGTCCGACCAGGCCGCCCGGCAGCGAGTCGAAGTCGTTCGTGAGGTCGACGACGGTGTGGCCGTCCTCGGTCCGGAAATCCCACGTTCCGCGCATCTTCGGTCCTCGCCGCGTGTGGAAGACGACACGCTCGTTCGGGACGAACTCGATGACCTCCATCTCCCCGTCGACGTTGACCGGACCGACGGCCACCGTGGCAGCGAACCGGGAGCCGAGCCCGTAGGCGTTCTCCGGGTCCACCGGCTCGAACCTCTTCAGCGCCTTGAGGAACCTCGGTGGGTTGCGCCAGTCGCTCACGTACGCGAAGACGTCGGAGACGGGGCACGCGATCGCTATCGACCCGCAGAACCGCAGCATGCGACCACTGTAAGGGCCGTTCGCCGAAGCGATGGTGTAGCGTGCTCGCGATGCGGTCTCGGATCGTGCCCGTCGCGATGGCGCTGCTCGCGGGCCTCGCGTGCTCGCGAGGGCAGACCTCGTCGAGCCCACTGCAGAGGGCGCCGGACCGGGCGGTGGAGGCCGGGTCCGCGACGATGGAGGTGACGAGCGACGTCTCGGTCGCCCGGGACGAGGGCACGCTCGCTACGGTCGCCAGGGGGGAAGGGGTGGTCGACTTCACCGCCCGGCGCGCCCGGGCCACCTTGACCGCCTCGCAGGAGAGCGACCGGACGGCGCAGACCCGCCCCTGCGAGGTCGTGATGGACGCCGACCGCGCCTTCCTGAGGATCCCGGAGAGCCACCGCCAGGCGCACGGCGAGAAGGCGTGGATGCGCCTCGAGGCGGTCGCGAACAACGCGCTGGACATCAACTGGGTGCTCGTCGAGCCCACCCTGTCGCTCGATCACATGCGCGCGGCCGGCAGCACCGCGGCGCGCGTCGGGACGGAGGACGTGCGCGGCGCCCGGACGACGCGTTACCGGTTCACGGTGACGGTGAAGGAACTCATCGAAGCGCTGCCGCCCCCCCGGAGGGCGGCGACGGAGAGCCGCCTCGAGCAGCTGCGGGTGAGCGAGGTGACGGCGGAGGCATGGATCGACGACGGCGGTCGCCCACGGAGGCTCGTCACCGACACATCCAGCTCCGACCGGAGGTTCTCGATGAAGACGACGACCGAGCTCCTCGAGTACGGGCGACCCGTTGAGATCGAGCTACCCCCGACCGAAGAGACGGTCCGGGCTCCCGATCAGCGCCCCGCCTTCGCCGTGTGCTTCGGTCAATCGACGTCCTGAGCGGACCCCAAGGCGGCCTCCGCCTCACGGACGGCGTGTCGATAGATGCCCTGGCCCATCAGCGAGGTCTCCTCCTCCGCCCGTCTGGCGAACAGGTCGCGCACCGCGCTCTGGGCCTCCGCCGACCCCGGGTCGGCGAGCAAGGCCCACTCGGCCAGGTGGCACGCGAGGGGCAGGTCCGTCGCGGCCAGCTCACGGGCCCTCGCGACCAGGGGACCGACCCCGCCCGCGAGGCGCGCGATCTCACGGGCCCGGCTCGAGGCGGGGGCCGGTAGCAGGTCCGCCGGCCTCCCGTTCCACCACCCCCCGTAGAGCCGGATCACGTTGCGGATGATGAACTCGGGCCGGTCGTAGATGGGAGCCAGGTACGGGCTGTCCGCCACGTCCGGGATGCGCACCCGGTGCGGTATCTCGTCCGCCACGACCCCCGCGTTCAACAGGTCCAGGGTCTGCTCGACGATCGAGCGGAGGAAGCCGCACACCTCGAGCAGGGCGCTGCGCACCGTGTCGGCGCCCTCGATCGCCGGACCGTGGCCCGGGAGGAGCACCTCCGCACGGAGTCCTGCCATCACCTCCAGCGCGTCCGCCCATCCGTCGGGGTAGCGCTGCACCTTCTGGGGGTTGCCGCAGTTGGGAACCGAGGAGATCCACAGGTCGCCCGTGCACAGGACCCCCCGGTCGGGAGCCCACAACCAGGTCGCGTCGTCGGTCTCCCCCCTCGCGTGATGGAGGTGGAGCGTCTCGCCTCCCACCTCCAGGTCGAGGGAGGTGCGGTAGGTGATGTCCGGACGCCGGAACGCACGCGGCCACCGGACCCCCTCCACCCCGAACTGGACCCGGTTTATGTGCTCGTTCAGCCCGGGGGTGCGCAGGTACCGGTCGAAGCGGGAGTGGACGGCCTCGTGGGCCACCACCCGGGGGTCGGCTCCCTCGGCCTCCCAGGGGCCCCACCCGCCGACATGGTCGACGTGTCCGTGGGTGTAGACCACGGTGTGCAGCGGCGCGTCCGTGAACGCTCGGACCGCGGCGTGGATCGCCGGTCCGCTCAGCTCGTGCCCGCAGTCGACGAGCACCACGCCGTCGGAGGTCAGGAGCGCCGCCGCGTTCGCGAAGGACGGGATGAACAACGTGTCCCGGGCCAGCCGGGCCGGGGCGCTCCCGCCGAAGAACGAGGCGATCGACATGTGCTGAGGGTACGCCCCGCGGTCGACGCCGCGCCCCGCCATCGGACACGATGGGTGGCAGGAGCCACGCGACCACAGGGAGGGCAACGATGTCCGACGATCCGCGGCAGATGCTGGCCGAAGGCATCAAAGACAGGTCCGACGAGGAGATCCTGTCGCTGATGAAGGAGATGAGCGGGAGCGTGGAGCAGGGCCTGGACATGGTCTTCGACGGGATGACCCAGGCGCTGAACCCGGATACGGCCCAGGACTGCGTCATCGGCTACTCGCTCACCGAGGACGGTCAGACCCATGACTACGCCGTGATCGTGAAGGACAAGCAGTGCACCTACGAGAAGCGTGACCCGTCGGACGCACGCGTCACGCTGAGCCTCACGGTGCCCGACTTCCTTCGGCTGATCTCGGGCAACCTCGACGGCATGCAGGCGTTCATGAGCGGGAAGCTCAAGCTGCGCGGCGACATGATGTTCGCCCAGCAGATGCAGCGCATGTTCAACGCCTGATGCGCGGCGGCGCTCTGCCCGACCCGAGGGAGGTGGCGGCGGGGGCCGGCGCGCTGCTGCGCTCGGGGATCGTTCGCCCGCTCGGCCCCCGGGTGCTCGGGACGATCGCCCACCACGTCCGTCGAGGATCCCCGAAGGCGGCTCTCCTGTACGCGATCCACGCGGCCGACCACCCGAGCGATGCCGCCCTCGTCTTCGAGGGCCGGACCACCACCTGGGCGGGGCTGCAGGACCGCATCCGTCGCCTGGCCAACCACCTGCGCTCCCTCGGGGTCGGACCGGGAGACGGCGTGGCGATCATGCTCCCCAACCGTCCCGAGTTCCTCGAGGCCCAGGGAGCGGGGATCCTGGTCGGCGCCCACGTCTCGTTCATCGGACCGAAGGTCCCTGCTTCGCAGGCACAGGACCTGATCCAGAGGACGTCGTCGAAGGTCCTGTTCACCGACCGCGACGACGTCCCGGCGCCCCACGTCATCACGGTCGGGGACGCGCACGAGACGGCCATCAGCGGGGCGTCCGACGCGGAGCCGCCCGTCCCCGGGGAGGACACCGCCGCGCGTGTGGTGATCTTCACCTCGGGAACGACCGGGCGCCCGAAGGGGGCGGTCCGCAACCTCGACGACAACGCGAGCGTCTCCGCCTTCGCCGGGTTCCTGCGGGTCATCCCGTTCAAGCGTGGGGACGTTCACATGGTCGTGTGCCCGCTCTACCACTCGTCGGGCTCGGGGTTCGCGACGGTCTCCCAGGTGCTCGGCTCCCCACTCGTCCTGGTCGAGCGCTTCTCGGAGGAGGCCTTCTGCCGTACGGTCCAGGAGCACCGGGTCACGACGACCGCGGTCGTCCCGACGATGCTCCAGCGGATCTGCGCGTGGGAGCGCACGAAGGAGTTCGACCTGTCCTCGCTGCGCGTCGTCGTCTGCACCGGCTCCCCCTTGCGCGAGGAGGTGCGGGCCGACGCTCGTGCCTTGCTCGGGGACGTCATCTACGACCTGTACGGGTCCACCGAGATGGGGTGGGTGTCGGTGGCGTCGCCGGCCGACCAACGGACCGCCCCCGGTTCGGTGGGCAGGATCGTCCCCGGGGTCGACGTGAAGGTCTGCGACCCGGACGGGAACCCCGTGGCCCCCGGGGAGCGGGGCGAGATATGGGCGGCGAGCAGGGCTCTGATGGAGCGGTACCTCGACGACCCCGACCTGACCACCGAGCGCGTGCGCGACGGCTACGTCTCGGTGCGCGACGTCGGGTACGTGGACGACCGCGGCTATCTCTACGTGGTCGACCGGGCCGACGACATGATCATCTCGGGCGGCGTCAACGTCTACCCCGCCGAGGCCGAGGTCGCCCTCAGCTCGCACCCGAACGTCGCCGAGGCATCGGTCTTCGGGGTACCCGACCCCGACTGGGGCCAGAAGGTGGTCGCGGCCGTCGTGGCGTCCGCGGAGGTGGACACCGACGAGCTCGTCGCCTGGTGCCGCCAGCACGCATCGGCGGCGGCCGTGCCCAAGGAGATCCGGCTCGTGGACGCGCTCCCGCGCAACGACATCGGGAAGGTGAACAAGCGCGCCCTCACCGAGTCATGGAACGGCTGACCCTCCCCGACGTGGTCGAGGACTTCGCCGCCGAGGCGGCTGCCCTCGACGAGCTCCTGGCCGGGATGGACGACGCCGACTGGTCCCGGCCCACGCCCGCGGAAGGGTGGGACGTTCGCGACACCGTCTCCCACCTCGCGGACACCGACGACCTGGCCCACGACTGCGCCACCGGCGGCCCCCGGGACCTGATGACCGAGGCGATCACGGCGGGATCGGGCGAGGCCTTCACCCACGGCCAGGTCCTGAAGGGGCGCGATCGCACCCCCTCCGAGGTGCACGACTGGTGGCGGACATCGAACGAACGTCTCCGCGACGCACTCCTGCGGGTCGACCCGGCTCATCGGATCCCATGGGGGCCGAACCAGATGAGCCCCGTCTCCTTCACCACGGCCCGGCTGATGGAGACCTGGGCCCACTCCCTGGACTGCCACGCCGCTGTGGAACGGGAGCCGGTGGACACGGACCGCATCCGCCACGTCGCTTTCATCGGCCTGCGTGCCCTGCCCTACGCGCTCGGCACGCGGGGGCTGCAGCTGTCCGGACCCGTGCGCCTCGAACTGACGGGTCCGTCCGGAGACGAGTGGACCCTCGGCCCCCCCGGGGCCCCGACCGTGATCCGTGGGAGCGCCTCGGACTGGTGTCGAGTGGTCACTCACCGGGATCGCGGCGACGAGAGGTCGCGACTGGGCGCTTCAGGTCCCGACGCCGACCGGATCCTCACGCACGCGCAGGCGTACCTGTGACGTGAAGGAGCCGCGGCCTGCGGCCGCGGCTCCCTGGTGGCACGTCAGGTCAGGGCGTGGTCGTCGAGCTCGGTTCAGAGGGTGTGAACTGACCGTCACTCGGGGGAGCCCACGGCTCGGGCTCGCTCCCGCCTCCCATGAGACCGGTGACGGTGCTGCGGACCTTCTCGTTCGTGAACAGGAACACTCCCGCGCCGATCGCGATGGACGCCTTCAACAGCTTGCGTCCGCGCCGGCGGGCGGGCTTCGACTGCTCCTCGAGCCGGTCGGCCGCCTTCTCCACGACCTCCATCAGCTCCTTCGCTGCCGAGAAGGCGGTCGTGGCGAACTCCCTGGCGGCAGCAGAGGTGGTCGAGGAGAAGTCCCGGAGGGCCGGCTTGCCCTCCTCGGCCAGGATCGCCGCCTTCTCCTTGATGTCGGAGGCGCGGTGCCGCAGCTCCTCCGCGGTCGGCTTCTTCTTGCTACGACCGAGTCCCATAGGCTTCCCTCCTTGATCGGCCCCGTCCACCATTCTTCCACCTCGGGTAGGGGGCCAAACAAGCGGGAGGGGGGTCGCGAGTCAGTCGCCCAGGTGCCACCCGCCCGGCACGAGGTCGTGCGCCGCCCGCGGCCCCCACGTGCCCGCGGCGTACCGATAGAGCCGGGGACGGTCGTGGACGACGGTCTCAAGCGCGTCCCAAGCCCGCTCCACCTCGTCGGACCGGGGGAACAGCGTATGGTCGCCCACCATCGCGTCCCGCAGCAGCCGCTCGTAGGCCTCCGGGGTCTCGGACCCGAAGTGCGCTCCGTAGCTGAAGTCCATCGTCACCGGCTCGATGCGCATCTCCGGGCCCGGCACCTTCGCGTCGAACGAGAGGCAGATCCCCTCGTCCGGCTGGATGCGCAGGGTCAGGTGGTTCGGAGCGACCGAGGAGTCACGGAAGAGGGAGTGGGGGGCGTCGTGGAACTTCATCGTCACCTCGGTCACTCTCCTGGGCAGGCGCTTGCCGGTCCGGACGTAGAACGGCACGGTTGCCCAGCGCCAATTGTCGATCCAGAGGCGCATCGCGACGAACGTCTCGGTGCGCGAGCGCGGGTCCACCCCCTCCTCGGACCGGTAGCCGGGCGCCTTCCGGCCGTCGACGCGTCCGGGGCCGTACTGGCCGAAGACCGTGTCCTCGGGCTCGATCCGGCGGAGCGCGGCCAGGACCTTCGACTTCTCGTCGCGCAGGGCTCCCGGATCGAAGGACGCGGGAGGCTCCATCGTCAGGAACGTGAGCACCTGGAAGATGTGGTTCTGGACGATGTCGCGCAGCGCCCCCGCCTCCTCGTAGAACCCGCCCCGGTGTCCCACGCCCTCGGACTCGGCGACGGTGATCTCCACCTGGGTCACGTAGCGGCGGTTCCAGATCGGTTCGAACATCCCGTTGGAGAACCTGAAGACGAGGATGTTCTGGACGGTCTCCTTGCCGAGGTAGTGGTCTATCCGGAAGACCTGATCCTCGTCGAAGACCTGATGGATCAGACGGTTGAGCCGCTTCGCCGACGCGAGGTCGTGTCCGAACGGCTTCTCCACGACCATGCGCGACCCCTCGCCGAGCCGGTGCCGGCCGATCTCGGCCACGATCGGCTCATAGGCGGAGGGTGGGACCGAGCAGTAGTAGAGGCGTCTGCCGCCCGCGACCCCGTGCTCACGCAGCTCGTCGTCCAGCCCCGCGAGGTCGTCGTATGCGCCCCGCACGTAGTGCAGCCGCTTGGCGAACCGGGTCCATCGCTTCGCCGCGAAGTCCGGCCTCTTCGTCAGCGCTTCCCGCATCCGCTCCCGGAAGCGCTCGTCGTCGAGGTCCGTGCGCGCGTAGCCGACCACCCGCCACTCATCGGGCATGAGGCCGTCGCGGTCCAGCGCCCACAGAGCCCCGATCAACTTCCGGGAGACCAGGTCACCGGACGCCCCGAAGATGACCACCGTCTGGTCCCCCGGCTTGCGCGGGCGGACCGGCGCGCGCCTCTTCGCTACGGTCACAGGTCCTCGGTCGGACGCACCGCGTGTCCGCCGAACCCCTTCCGCAGGGCGGCGATGACCTTCATCGCGAAAGCGTTGTCCGTCCGGGAGGTGAACCGGGCGAACAGGGCGTGCGCCAGGACGGTGGCGGGCACGCCGCGCTCGACCGCGTCCTGGACCGTCCACCTGCCCTCGCCGGAGTCGTCGACCCATCCGGACAGCGACTCGAGCCGGCGATCGTCGCGCAGGGCGATCTCGAGTAGGTCGAGGAGCCAGGACTGGACCACGCTCCCATGACGCCAGAGCTCGGCCACCGCGTGTAGGTCGATCTCGAACTCGGACGCCGCGTGGAGGAGCTCGAACCCCTCGCCGAAGGCCTGGAGCATCCCGTACTCGATGCCGTTGTGGACCATCTTGGTGAAGTGCCCGGCCCCCAGCGGGCCGACGTGCAGGGACCCCCCGGGCTCCGAGAGCGCCTCGGCGGCGGGACGGATCATCTCGTAGTGCTCAGGGCTCCCCCCGACCATCACGCAGTAGCCGTTCTCGAGCCCCCAGATGCCGCCGGAGACGCCGGCGTCGCAGAACCCGATCCCCGACGCGCTGAGCGTCGTTCCGCGTCTGATCGAGTCGCGGTAGTTGGAGTTGGCCCCGTCGACGATCAGGTCCCCGGGGGCCAGGAGCCCGGCCACCGACCCGATCGCCTCCTCCGTGATCGCGCCGGACGGGAGCATGAGCCACACGACGCGCGGGGCCTCGAGGAGGCGGACGACGTCGGACAGCTCATCGGCCGCGATGGCCCCCTCGGCGGCCAACTCGGCCACGGGCTCCGGAGAGCGATTGTGGACGACGACCTCGTGGCCGTGACGCAGCAGGCGGCGAGCCATATTCGCCCCCATGCGTCCGAGCCCGACGATCGCCAAGCGCATCGTGACGATGCTATGCCTTCGGGACCGCGGCCCGCGATCTGTACCATTCACGCGTGAGCGACCGCAGCAGCGGGTACGGGTGGCGGCCGGCGATCGTCCTGTCGCTGGTGGCGCTCGTCGACCGGATGGAGACGTCCACGGTCGCGGGCGTCCTCCCCCTCATCCAGAGGGAGTGGGGGTTCAGCGATACCGCCGGGGGCGCGATACCCACGGCGGCGACCATCGCCGGCCTGTTGGTGGTGCTACCGGCCGGGTACCTGGCCGACCGAACGGACCGCACCCGGCTGATCGGACTCGTGGTCGCGAGCTGGTCGCTGATCATCTCGCTCTCGGCGGCCGCCCTCTCGTTCGCGATGTTCTTCGCCACCCGCGTGCTGCTCGGCGCGTCGGACAGCACCTACAGCCCGTCGGCGCTCAGCCTGCTCGGCGACTACTACGAGCCCGCTCGTCGCGCGCGGGCGTACGGCGCGCAGCGGATGCTGCACTTCGTCGGACTCGCGCTCGGGGTCCTCGTCGGTGGCGCGATCGGACAGCTCCTCGGCTGGCGCTACGCGTTCTTCGCGATGGTCGTCCCGGGTCTGGCCGTCGCCTTGCTGGCCTGGCGCCTGCCCGAGCCGGCCCGCGGCGCCCACGACGGCCACGACGCGGAGGGTACGCTCGCCACGCGGGGGCCACGCGCGCTGTGGGAGGACTCGCGGTCCCTCTGGCGCGTCCCGACGGTGAGGTTCGTGTTCCTCGGGCTCACCTGCCTGTTCGGGGGGTTGTCCGGGGTGCTGTACTGGCTGCCCACCTTCCTATCGAGGCGGTGGGACCTGGGCGAGTTCCCGGCCGCGGCGCTGACCGCGGGCCTCGGCCTGATGGGGGTCATCGTCGGGACCGCCGTCGGTGGAGCGCTCGGGGACCGGTGGCACGGGACGCGTCGAGGCGGCCGCATCCTGTTGGGCGGGTGGGGAGAGATAGCAGGCTCTCTGGCCCTCGGCGTGGCCTTCTGGCTGGCCCCGCTCCCCCTGCAGGGGCTAGGGCTCTTCTCCGGGTTCGCCTTGCTCTCGATCGGGATCCCCACCCTCACCGCATCTATCGCCGACGTCCTCCCGGCGCACAGGCGGGGGATCGGGTTCGCGCTCGTGACGTTCCTGGGGTCGGCCGTGGGAGCGGTCGGCCCGCTCCTGATCGGGGTGGTGTCCGATGCGACGGGGTCGCTCACCACCGCATTGACCGTCATGACCGGGCCGGCGTTCGCCGGGGGGTTCATCGTCCTCATGGGACGCGGCACCTTCGACGAGGACGCCCGAGCGGTGCGGGAGGGGTTCGTCACGCCCCAGGGGTGACCAGCCCCTCCAGGTCCTCGAGCGTCACCCGGGCCACGCGACGGTTGGCGTCGCGCAGGGCGAGCAGGTCGCCGTCCGCCTGGGCAT
This sequence comes from Actinomycetota bacterium, assembly GCA_035540895.1. NCBI lineage: Bacteria > Bacillati > Actinomycetota > Actinomycetota bacterium. The sequence goes on from DATLFR010000192.1 coordinate 13,948, forward strand.
CGAACAGGCGCCCGAACGTGTATCCGCGCCCCGGGACCTCGAGGTCCTCGCGGTGGGTCTTCGTCACCTGGAGGAACACACCCGAAGCCGGGCCTCCCTTGTGGAACTGTCCGGTCGAGTGCAGGAACCGCGGCCCGAACCCCACGGTGGTGGCGACCCGGTACCGGTCCCGCAACGCCAACCGCGCCCGGGCCAGACGGCGCGAGGTGTCGGTGTCCGGGGTGAGGAACGCCTGGATCGCGATGTAGTCGCCGGGCTCGACCGAGGCGAGCACCTCGGGGGCGGATCCGCGGTCCGGGGGGGACGCGGCCGGCTCCTCGAGCGCCTCGCGCGCCCGGACCTTCGCCGACTCGACGTCCGGCTGGTCGAAGGGGTGGATGTCCAGCACGTGGGCGCAGACCGCGGTGGCGAGCTCCCAGCGGAAGCACTCCGCCCCCAGGCGGGAGGTGTCCGCGATCCGGATCCGGACGACCGGGTGATCCTCCTCGAGCGCGTCCAGCGCGGGATCGAAGCGGTCGTCACCGACCGCGTAGGCGACGAACAGCCGGTCCGAGTCATAGACGGCCGGCTCGCCGAGCGGCTCGGCATCGACGGGCAGGATGCCCTTCGAGTCCTTCCCGAGCGACTCTGCCACCAGCTGCTCGATCCAGGCCCCCATGGGGGCGAGCGCGTCGGGGAGGACGAGCGTGAGCT
>DATLFR010000193.1 GCA_035540895.1 Actinomycetota bacterium
GATCGGCGAGGAGGCGATGCTGCTCGGTCGGGCCACCGTCGAGGGGGACATGCTGATCGGGAGCCGGTTCGACGAGCTGTTCCGGCCCCCCGCCGAGCTGATCGCCTCCTAGGGCTGCTCCGGGAGCGGCAGACCGGTGCCCGCGGATCGGCGCCGCGGCACCCGCGCCCAGGCGGCCGGGAGCGCGACGAGCGCGGCGGGCACGGCCATGACGGCGAAGGCGGCCCCGAAACCGGCTCCTGATGCAAGCACCCCCGCGACCACCGGTCCGATGATGCCGCCGAGGTCGCCCGCCATCTGGTGCAGCGCCACCGCCCGGCCGCGGTTCGTCTCGTCCACCACGTCGGCCACGAGCGCCACCACCGGGACCCGCGCATAGCTCTGGAGCGCGCCCAGCACGGTGAACGCTGCGACGAACATCGTGACGTCGTCGAGGAAGCCGAGAACCGCCGTGAGGACCGCGGTCGACAGCATCCCCGCCACCAGGACCCCGATCCTGCTCCGATCGGCCACCCGGCCCGCGTGGGGGAGCACGAGGAGGGAGGCGACCGCGGAGGCGGTGATCACGGCCCCGATCCACGCCTCCGAGCGGCCGAGCCGCTCGGCCGAGAAGAGAGGCATGAGCGTGATGCGGCTCCCGAAGATCGTCCACCACAGGGCCAGGTTCGCCGCCAGAGCCAGGACGTAGGCGCGTGAGGTGGGCAAGCCGCGCCATGAGCCGAGCCACCCGCCGGACACCTCGGGTGCCGGACGCTTGTCGACGCGCCTCATGCGCCGGAACGCGATGATCGCGCTCAGCGCACAGAAGATCCCGTAGGCAAAGAACGGGGCGCGCAGGCCCCAGATCCGCGCGATCACTCCGCCCGCGACCGGACCCATCGTGATCCCGGCCGTGAAGGACGCCTGGTACATCGAGAGGGCCCGGCCCGCGGCCGACCTGTCAACGAGCGTGAGGACGTACGAGTACATCGAGGAGATGAACCAGGCGGAACCCACTCCGCCGGCGCAACGGAAGAGCAGCAGGAGGGGGTAGTTCGGGGCGGCTCCCGCGGCGGCTGAGGACACCCCCACGATCAGGACCCCCAACACCGCCACCCGTCTCTCGCCCCACCGGTCGACGAGCAGACCCCCCGGGGGCTGCGACAGCAGTCGGACGAGCCCGAACCCGGATATCAGCAGCCCCACGGCCGCGTACGACACGTCGAACGACCGGGCGTACAGGGGCAGCACGGGCGCGATGATCCCGAACCCGAGCATCACGACGAACGTGATGCTCAGGACGGCCCGGAAGTCGGGGTTGCGCAGCGGGGACGGCGGGGATGCCCCCCCAGGGTGCGACGCCTGCACGTGGTTCAGCGGGCGCGCGCGCCGACCCGCAGGGAGCCCAGGAGGCGCGCCGTCACGTCTGCGATCTCACGGACGGACCGGTTGAAGGCATCCTCGTTCGCCCTCGAGGGTGTGCGGAAGCCGCTCACCTTCCGGACGTACTGGAGCGCGGCGGCTTCGATCTCGTCGGGGGTTGCGGGCGTATCGCTGCGGAGGGTCTTGATGCTCCTGCACATGTCGGCTCCCGTTCGGTGGGTCGAGGGAGGGCCGCGAGGGCCCTCCCTCATGTTCGCACCGCGTCACCTCATGCGCCGCCTGGCCCGGAGACCGGCCATACCCAGAGCGAGCATCCCCAGACCCTGCAGCGTGGTCCCGAGGGCGACGGGTCCGGTCCGGGGGAGGGTCAGGCCGAGGACGGCTCCCGGCTGCGTGGGCTGAGGCGTCGGCTCCGGTTCGGGGTCCACCGCCTGGGCCAGGACCGCCTGCTGTGCCGTCCCTGCCACGCCGACACCCTCGCGGGCGGCGTCCTCACCCTCACAGTCGGCCAGGGTCGCCGTGGCCGTGGCCAGGTCGCTGATCTCACCGCGGCCGCCCTGGGCGGTGAAGACCGCGGTGACGGCCAACGACCCGCCCGGCTCGATGGGGCCGAGGCCCTCCCACACGATCGTCGCGTCGGAGAGGTTCTCGCCGTCCGGGACCTCGTCCGCCTCGGGCTCGGTCGAGTCCACGCGGAAGCGCGCATCCCCGGTGGTCGTGATCGCGTCCGAGATGGTGAGTTCCTCGATCGTGCAGTCGAAGTCGTTCGTGACCTCGATCGTGACCGTGAACGCGCCACCGATGGTCACCGTGCCGGGATCGACGGTCTTCGTCACGTCCAGGGGTGGGGTCTCCACGGGCTCCTCCACCTCTACGCGGACCTCTTCGGACGTTCCCTGGGTTCCGACGCCGGTGGGGGAGACGTCGACGCCCCCGACCGAGGTGCCCTCGGCCGCGCAGTCACCGAACGTCGCCGTGACCGAGGCCGTGTCGAAGATGGTTCCCACACCTCCCTGCGCCAGCAGGGTGACGGTCACCTCCACCGTCTCCCCAGGCTCGATCGGGCCGATGTCGTTCCACGTCACGACGCCTACGTCCAGCTCGCTCCCTTCGGGGACGTCGTCGGCGGGGGGATCGGTCTCGGTGACCTCGAACCGCGCGGCGCCCTCCGTACCGATCTCGTCGGTGACGACGACATCCTCGAGCACGCAGTCGAACGGGTTGGTGACCGGGATGGTGGTCACGAAGGTCTGCCCGACGTTGATGGTCGGGACGTCCGATGTCTTGGTGACCGGGAGCTCGCACTCGATGCCGCCCACCGGGACCGTCGAGGAGACCTCCATGTGTCCGAGTCGGATGTTCGCGGCCCGCTGGCTGATCTGACCTTCCGCGTTGCGCTGCTCGAGCAGCCGGATCCGCGCCACGTCCACGGCGGCCGCGACCTCGGTGCCGTCAGCCGCGACCGTGGGGGCCGAGCCGGTCGCCCCGCCTATGGCACGTGGAGGCTCACCGATCACGATCTCCCCCACCCCCGGGATCGGCACGACCAGTCCGTCGTCGTCGAGCACGTCCTGCGCGGCGAGCTCGAGCGCCGGCGCTCCCGCGCGGAGGATCCGGACGACGATCGTCTCCGGGTTCTCGGCGTCGGGCCCGTACTGCACGTACGCGCCCCCGCTGACTCCGGTCGCCACCGCCTGTAGGACCCACTCCCCGAGGAGCTCGATCGTCACCTCGTTGGTGCCCCCTCGGAACAGCGTGACCGGCGCGATCGTCTGGCGGGTCTCGGAGATGAGGCCGAGCGCGGATCCGAGCTCGGCGCCCGCCTGGGAGACCTGGCGGGTGAACATCGTCCTGGACATCGACCGGGTCACCGCCCGAGCCGGATCGGGAGCATCGGCTGCGAGCAAGGGGGAGTCCAGCCCCTCCGCCGCCGTCTCCTGGCCCGTGTCGACCAGCTGAGCGTCCGCCACGTAGCCGAGGCCGTAGCTGTAGGGCGCGCCGATCACGCACAGAGCATCGGGCTCCCAGCGGGCCTGGGCCTGTCCGCGGGCGGCCGATACCCAGGCCAGGGGGTCGGCGTCGACCGGTCCGGCTTCGCGGGTCACCACGTCGGTGGAGGGTGGCGCGCTGGCCTCGGCGCGCGCGAGGACGGAGAGGGTCGGGGAGCCGGCGTCTGGTGCCTGGGCCACACCGACCTCGAGGGCGGAGCCGCGTCCGTAGCTGTCGGCCTCCACGGCCGGGACCACAGGACGCTGCATCTCGTTCAGGATGGGCCCGGACAGCCCCGTCGAGTCGACGGCCGCGCCGGAGAAGGAGACGTCCACGTTGGCGACCCGCACCGTGCCGGATTGCAGCGCGTCGGCGTGGATGGCCGTCCCGGTCGAGTACCCTGAGAACACGGCCTCCGCATACGGAACCTGGGAGGACGCCGTGGGGGGCGCATAGGCGGCGAGCAGCAGGACGAGCAGACCGACCTTCAACGCGGGCGCCGGCCGGGGGCGCCTGGGGGACCGGGACATGCGAACGCTCCAGGGTCGACGGCAACTACCAGGGGCTTTCGATACCCTTCGTCGCGCTCGCCTACACGCGCGCTACGTGGGGTCGGCGGCGACGGGAGCCTCGGCTCCCGCGGTCTGGGCCGAGGCGGGCTGCCCCGTGGCGATCACCGCTCGGACGACCGTCCCGGTTCCGTCGCTGCGGATGTCCACCTCGCGAGACAACGACCGGACGATGAACAGTCCTCGCCCCGTGACGGCCAGCGGGTCCGGACGGTCCGTACCGCGGGTGACGAGGGCACCGTCTCCCGTCCCGTCGTCGGAGACCTCGAGCACGATCGAGGAGTCGACGACGTCCGCCGCCAGGACGACCGACGACCGAGCGAAGCGCACGCTGTTGGACACGAGCTCGGAGACGCACAGCAGTGCGTCCTGCAGCCTCTCCGGGGAGACCTGCTGGGCCGAGAGCCACTCGGACAGGTTGGACCGCGCCACCCGGACCGTCTCCCGCGAGGGGATGTAGCGCCAGACCGCCCGGTGCTCCCCGGGCGCGCGGCGCAGCACGAGGGCGAGGGAGTCGTCGCGTCGCTCTGCCCCCTGGAGGCATCCTTCGACGAGGAGGGCCGGCATCTCGTCCGTCGAGGCCGACGCGACGCACGCGGCCTGCTCCATCAGTCGCTCCGTCCCCTCCAGGATGTCCTTGCGCGCCTCGACGAGACCGTCCGTGTACAGGACGAGGGACTCGCTCGGGCCGAGCGTGAATCGGACGACGTCGTCGGAACCGGCGCCGGGCCACCCGATCACTCCGCCCGACGCCGGGATCTGGCGCACCCCCTCGGGAGAGACGTGCAGCGCCGGGGGGTGGCCTCCCGACACCAGCTGGACGAGACCGGACCGGGGGTCGTACCGCAGGACCAGGACGCTGGCCGCGAGCCCCGGACTCTCCGCGCGCATGAGCTCGTCGGCCCTGGCGACGATCTCGTCGATCGGGCACTCCTGGAGGGCGAGGAGGCGGAGTGCGTGGACGACCGCGAGCGCGTCGCGGGTGGCGGCGACCCCGTGTCCGAGCACATCCACCACCGCCACGTGCAGATGACCCGACGGAAGCACCTGCCAGTCGTAGAGGTCTCCCCCGGTCGGGGCGCTCGGATCGGACGCGATGTACGAGACCGCGAGCTCGAGATCCGGCACGGTGGGGCGCTTGGGCATCACCGCCTGTTGGAGCTGCTCGACGATCGCGCGCTGTGCCCTCTCCGCCTCCGCCAGGCGGCCGAACTCCTCGCGCAACCGGTCGATCTCCTCCTCGGATGTGATGTCGCGGGCGACGACGACGAGCGTGCGCGCCGTCCCCTCCGGGTCGAGCGCGAAGCTGTAGGAGCACGACAGGGTGCGGGTGGTCCCGTCCGGGCGGGTGATCCTGAGCTCGGACGGGAGCTTGCGACCGTCGGTCCACAGCTCGGGCCTCACGCGTTCACCCTCGGCGGTCCGGGGGTCGAGCACGTCGATCGCGGTGGCGGCGTCGACCACCTCCGAGGCCGGGAGCCCCGATATCTCGGCCATGGCCTCGTTCCAGCTCCTCACCCGACCGTCCTCGCCTATCGTCAGGATCCCGTCGGACGTGGTCGAGACGATCTCGGCCAGCTTGCGCCGCTCCTCCAGGATCTCCGCGAAGAGCGACCCCTTCGTGAACGTGACCGCGGTCTCCCGGGCCAGCGCCTCGATCACGGCCAGCTCGCCCGCTTCGAACCCCTCGAACCCGGCCTGATCCAGGACGATGAGGACCCCCGAGACCTCGTCGTCGTCGGTGAGCGGCGCGGCGAGGCACTCGCGCCATCCCGCCGACACGAGCGCGTCCCGCGCCTCGCCGCGTTCCTTCGCCGCGACCCTGGCCGGCTCGCCTCTGTCGAGCAGCATGCCCTCGAGCGTGACGGTGTCGTCGGGCTGGATCTCAACCGTGTGACCCCCGGTCGAGGCCACGTACCGGTGGACTATCCTCCCTTCCGCCGACCGCAGAACCAGCTCGGCCGCGACCGCCTCGAAGCAGGTAGCGACCTCCCGCAGGTATGCGCCGATGGCTTCGCGTGGGTCGAGCGGCTCCGCCAATGCCCGGGCCGCCCGGTGCAGCCCGGCCAGCCGGACCCGGTCCGAGCGCGTGCCCGCGTAGCCGCGGTACGCGAAGAACAGGACCGCGAGAGGGACGATGAACAGGAGCGAGGCCAACGGATGACCGTCGATGGCGAGCACGTACAGGAGGCCTATGAGCGAGTTGACCGCCCAACCGATCACCCATCCGGGGAGGATGATCGGAGCGAGTTTGCGCAGCTGAGCCGGGAGCGAGCTCCGGTTCACGATCGAGAGCACGACCGTGAAGGCCGTCTGGTTGACCGCGCCCACCACCGCCAGCGCCAGGACCGTCACCGCCACGGTACGCCCCGTCACCTCCGTCGACGGCGACAGCGCGTGCCAGACCCAGCCCCCCACCCCCGCCGCGAGCGCCCACTGCGCGGCGGGGGTGGGGGGCTGGGTCTGGCA
>DATLFR010000194.1 GCA_035540895.1 Actinomycetota bacterium
CCGCGAGCCGCAGAGAGGGGGCGACGAACCCCTGGTGGAGGCTCGACGCCACCACGGCGGACCCAGCGAGCTCCTCCTCGGCGAGCCGGGTACCCACGGCGGGGGCCTCGTGCGGGAGCGCGCAGAAGACGAGGTCGTACCCGTCCGCGCGCAGGTTGCGGCAGCGTTCGAGCAGGGCCCGTGGCGACATCCCCGGCTCCCACGGACGCGCGTCCGACGCGGGGGCGTCCTCGTCGGAGGTGAGGGCTCCCGCGTGCCGGACGGGCGCGTCGATCGCGTCGAGCACCGTCTCGAGCGGCTGGTACAGGAGCATCTCCTCGTGGCGGGTGCGGGGGGCGACCGGCTCCCGGATCGACGGGTCCGTCTGGAGCCGCGCGGGCTCGGTCCACAGCGCGGCGAGCTCCTCCTCCTGCTCCACCGCCATGGCCGCCTCGTCGAAGGTGCGCTTCGGGTCGAAGATCACGACCGTCACGTCCGACGGGAGCTGGGCTCCGAGGGAGTCGCGGGCGGGGTCCCAGATCAGCGGGAGGACCGACTCCGCTCCCTCGGGGACGGCCCCGTCGGCGATCCGCTCCAGGCGGTCCGCGACGTCCGCGAACCATGGTCGACCTTCGAGCCGCTTCACCGCATCCGCCGCGCGCGTGCGGACATCGGGGCTCGGCGGGAGCTCGGTGCGTGGGACGAAGACCGCCTCGGCCGCGTCGGAGACGGAGAGCTGGCTCTCCGGGTCCACCCATCGCAGGGACTCGATGTCGTCACCGAAGAGCTCGATGCGCGCGACGCGGGTCTCCTGGGCGCCGAACACGTCGACCACCCCGCCCCGGACAGCGAAGGTTCCCGGCTCGGCCGCGATATCGGTCCGCTCGTACCCGAGACCCACCAGCCGGCCGGTCAGTTCTTCGCGATCCAGCGTTCCGCCGGGGCGCACCCGGACCGGGTGCATCGCCGCCACCCCGGGCGCCGGCTTCTGGATGAGTCCGCGGGCGCTGGCGACTACGACCCGGCAGCCCCCGGTCCGGGCGAGCAGCCGCAGGGCCTCGATGCGTCGGGCGGACGAGCGGGCGTCGGGTGAGAGCCCCTCGTACGGCAGGACGTCCCACGACGCGAGCAGCGCTGCCTCGCAGAACTCGCCCGCCGCGGCCGCCAGCGCATCCGCATCCGGGTCCGACGGGACGACGGCCAGGACGCAGCCCTCGGTGGCCGCGGCCAGACCGGCCACGAAGAACGGCCGGACCGCGTCAGGCAGGACGACGTCCCCCCGTCCGGACAGGGCCGCGCGGAAGGCCGGGTCGTCCCCCCATCGGGGCAGGAGATGGCCGAGCGGGCGGGTCGTCATGGACCGGCCAGTCTATCCGCGGTCCCCGGGCTCAGCCGGTGGAGTGGAGCTCGCGCTGGGCGACGTCCAAGCCCTGGGCGACGAGCGTCTCGATCGCCGCGATCCCGCGGTCCACGGCCTCGGAGATGGGCTCCCGCTCCTCGGGCATGAACGGCTTCAGGACGAACTCCGCGGGATCGAGCCCGGGGGGCGGACGCCCTATCCCGATCCGCAGACGCAGGAACCCTCGGGACCGCAGCGACGCCTCCACCGACCGCAGACCGTTGTGGCCGGCCGTTCCGCCCCCGGCCTTCAGCCGTACGCGGCCGAACGGCAGGTCCAGCTCGTCGTGGACGATCAGCAGCCGGTCCGGGCGCACCCCGGCCTTGCGGGCCAGCCGGGAGACGGGTCCCCCGGACAGGTTCATGTAGGTGGTCGGGACGGCGAGCACGACCGACGCGTCCCCCAACCGGACATCGGCCGACCTGGCCTGACCGCGCGCCCGGGCGAGGTTGGCTCCGAGCCGCTCGGCCAGACGCTCGACGAGGACCGCCCCGATGTTGTGCCTCGTCCGCGCGTAGGAGGACCCGGGGTTGCCGAGCCCGACGACGAGCATGTCGGTGGGGTCGCGTCGCCGGCCGAACACGGCCGAGCGGGCTAGCCCCCGCCGTCCCCGTCGGAGGCAGCCTCGCCGCCTGCGCCCTCGCCGGCCGCCTCGCCCTCACCGGCGTCGGCGGTGGACTCGAGCTCCACCCGGGGCTGGGCGACGCTGGCGAGCGTCTCCTCGGGATCGGTCGCGATGGTCACGCCCTGCGGGGCCTGAAGGTCGCCGACGCGGATCACGTCGCCGAGGCCGAGCTCTGAGACGTCGTACTCGATCTCGGAGGGGATGGAGCGCGGCAGGGCCTCGATCGTGACGCTCCGGGTGAGCTGGTCGAGGACCCCACCCATCTTCACGCCCGCGGGCTCGCCGACCAGGACGACCTGCACCTCGGTGGTGACAGGCTTGTCCTCCTGGACACGGACGAAGTCGACGTGGAGCGCCTCCCAGCGGACCGGGTCGACCTGCACGTCCTTCACGATGGCCAGGTACTCGTTCCCGCCGTCCACCTTCAGCGCGACCAGCGCGTGGGAGCCGTGGTGCTTCAGCAGCCGGACGAACTCGTGCCGAGGCACGGCCAGGCTCTGGGTCTCGATCCCGGGCCCGTAGAGCACCCCCGGGAGCTGCCCGGTCGTGCGCAGCTTGCGGGCCGCCCCCTTGCCGGAGCCGTCACGCGGCGCGACGGTCAGCTCGATGGCCTTCATGGGTGATCATCCTTCCTGAGACGAGGTGGCGGCGAGACTCGCCGGACGACCGGGGAGTCTATCAGACCTGCTGGTCAGGCGTTGTCCCCGCCGAATATCCCCGAGACCGACTCGTCCTCGAATACGGCCCGGATCGCGTCCGCGATGATCTGCCCCACCGAGAGCACGACGAGCTTGTCGAAGCTCTTCTCCGGGGGGATGGGGATCGTGTTCGTGACCACGACCTGCCGGATCGGCGAGTCCTTGAGCCGCTGGACGGCGGGTCCGGACAGGACCGGGTGGACCGCCGCCGCGTACACCTCGGAAGCGCCGTGCCTCATGAGCGCCTCGGCTCCCGAGGTGATCGTCCCGGCGGTGTCGATCATGTCGTCGACGAGCACGCACCTCCGCCCCTCGATCTCCCCGACGACGTCGAGCATCTCGACCTGGTTGTGCACCCGGGCGTCGCGCCGCTTGTGCAGGATCGCGAGCTTGGCCCCCAGCTTGTTGGCGTACTTGTCGGCCACGCCCACTCGTCCGGCGTCGGGCGAGACGATGACGATGTCGGGACCGAGCTCGCCTCGCAGGTGGTCGACCAGCAACGGCTGGGCCGTCAGGTGGTCGAACGGGAAGTCGAAGAAGCCCTGGATCTGTCCGGCGTGCAGGTCGACCGACATCACGCGGTCGGCCCCCGCCGTGTGCAGCAGGTCGGCCATGAGCTTCGCCGAGATCGGCTCGCGCGCCAGGGACTTCTTGTCCTGACGGGAGTAGGGGAAGAACGGGAGGACGGCGGTGACGCGGGCGGACGAGGCCCGCTTCAGCGCGTCCAGGATGACCAGCATCTCCACGAGGTGCTCGTTCACCGGCTCCGCGTGCGTCTGGACGACGAAGGCGTCCGACCCCCGCACGGAGTCGAGCAATCGGGCGTAGACCTCTCCGTTGGCGAAGCGGTGGATATCGATATCGCCCAGCGGCTCCCCGAAGTGCTTCGCCACCTCCTCGGCGAGGCTCGGGTGCGACGACCCCGAGTACAGGACGAGCTGCTTGCGGACGAGGAACTCCATCACCGTCTCCCCTTCTCGGACCGCTTGGCCGCCTTCTTCGTCTTCCGCTCCTCGGCGGGGCGCGGACGCGCCGGGACGCCGTACACGACCGTGTCCGGGGGTACGTCCCGGTTGACCACCGAGCCCGCGCCGGTCCTGGCGCCGCGAGCGAGCCGGACCGGGGCGACGAGCATCGTATCGGAGCCGACGAAGACGTCGTCCCCGATCTCCGTGCGGTGCTTCGTGCCGCCGTCCGGCGCCTGCTTGAACGGGTCGTAGTTGCAGGTGATCGTGCCCGCACCCACATTGGTCCGGCGCCCGATCCTCACATCGCCCATGTAGGAGAGGTGGGGGACCTTGCTCCCTTCGCCTATCTCGGCCGCCTTCGTCTCCACGAAGGTGCCGGCCTTCGCCCCGGTGCGCAGCACGGTCCCGTCACGCAGGCTCGCGAACGGGCCTACCTCGCAACGGGCACCGATCTTCGTCCGGCGCGCGACCGCGAAGGTGACCCGCGACCCCTCACCGACGGTCGTGTCCACGAGCCGGACGTTGGGTCCGATCTCGCAGCCGCGCCCGATGGAGGTGGCTCCCTCGAGGAAGACGCCGGGGAGCAGGACGGTGTCCTGCCCGACCTTCACGTCGGCGTCCACGAAGGTCGAGTCGGGGTGCACGATGGACACGCCGGCGTCCATCAGCCGGTCGAGGACGCGCCTGCGCAGCAGCGCCGAGACCTCTTCGAACTCGCGCCGGGTGTTCGCCCCGAGCACCTCCTGCGGGTGCCCCTCGACGGCCGCGGTCCCGTCCCGGGAGAGCATCGCCACCGCGTCGGTCAGGAGCAGCTCCCCCTGGGCGTTGTCGGTGTCGAGCCTAGGGAGGGCATCCGCGAGAGCCCGGCGGTCGAAGGCGTAGATCGACGCGTTGATCTCGTCGATCCCCCGTTGGTCGTCGGCCAGGTCCTTCGCCTCCACGATCGCCGTGACCCTCCCCCGCTCGTCGCGCACGATCCGCCCGTACGCACCGGGGTCGTCGACGACGGCGGTGAGCAGGGCGACGGCGGCGCCCGTCCGGCGCCTCGTCCGCACGAGGGTCCTCAGGCTGTCCGGACGAACCAGCGGTCCGTCCCCCGCCAGCACCAGGACCTCGTCGGCGCGCCCCAGGGCGTCCAGCCCGACGTGGACCGCATCCCCCGTCCCGCGTGGCACGTCCTGGACGGCGAACGCGAGCTTGAAGGGGAAGCGAGCGCGCTCCAGCGCCTCCTCGACCGCACCCCCCGGAGGGACCACGAGAACCACGCGTCCGAGCTTCGTCGTCCTGTGCAGCTCGCGCAGCGTCTCGAGGACCCACAGTGCGAGCGGACGTCCGGCGGAGGCGTGCAGGACCTTGGGGACGGAGGACCGGAACCTCTTGGAGCGGCCCGCGGCCAGGACCACCGCGCCCACGGTCTGCTTCGGTCGATCAGCCATGCTGGGAGGGGCGGACTCGAACCGCCATAACGGGATCCAAAGTCCCGGGTCCTGCCATTGGACGACCTCCCACCGGAGGCCCAGTCTATCGGCGGGTACCGATGGTCATCCGGACGCCGTAGGCCACCGGCTCGGTGACGATCACCCGGCGGAACGCCGGCCGGGCGCGCTCCGCCACCGCATCCGCGGCCCCCAGCTCGGACACGATCCCGGCGACGACCGGTCCGCTCCCGGAGACGAAGACGGGATCGGCTCCCGCGAGCCTCAGCGCCTCGAGCCCCTCGGCGATCCGCGGCTCGAGCGACACCGCCGCCGCCTCCAGGTCGTTGTGGTGCAGGTGCGGAGCGCGGACGGCGCCCAGCTCGTCGAGACGCCTGTAGACATCCGGCGTGGACAGAGACGCATCCGGCACCCCGAGCACTACCGC
>DATLFR010000195.1 GCA_035540895.1 Actinomycetota bacterium
AAGCCGCGCCTTCCGGCGCTATCACCGAGAAGACCGAGTTCTCCATGGCGACGAGCCGATCGCAGGCGCCCAGCGCCAGGGCGCCCCCGCTGCCGCCCTCTCCCCAGACCACGGCCACGGACGGGGACGGGCAGGCCAGCAGCGTCTCGAACGTGCGCGCGATCGCCCCCGCGATCCCCGCCGCTTCCGAGTCGGGCAGCGGGTCCGCTCCGCGGGTGCCGATCACCGTCACCACGGGGAGACCGAGCCTCCCGGCGGCCCGCACGGCCCGGCGCACCTTGCGATAGCCGCCCGGGCGCATCCCCCGCGGGGTGGAGGCGTCCTGGGCGATCACGACCACCCGGGCCCCGGTGGTCCGGAGGGCCCCCATGAGGACCCGGACCGCCTCGTCGTCGCTGCCCGAGCGGTCGCCGCGCAGCTCGAAGGCGTCGGTCAGGATGCCCCTGGCCACCTCCGGGCCGGTGGGACGGTCCGGGTGCCGGGCGAGCTGCAGCCTCTCCCACGCCCCGAGACGCCCGGGCCGGGCGGGACGCGTGGGCGCGACCGGCCGCGGCTTCGCCGCCGCAGCGGTCAGGCTGCGCAGGACCGTCCCGAGCGTCCGCCGCTGGACTCCCCTCGGCACGATCAGGTCGACCAGACCGTGGGCGTGAGCGTGCTCGGCCGTGTGGACATCGGGCGGTGGAGCCGATCCGGTCAGGTCGGAGACCACGCGCGGTCCGGCGAACCCGACCGTCGCGCCCGGCTCGGCCAGGATGACGTCGGCGAGCGACCCGAAGGACGCGTACACCCCGCCCGTGGTGGGCGACGCGAGCACGGAGACCTGCCCCAGACCCGCCTCCGCGTGAAGACGCCGGGCCTCCACCGTCTTCGGCATCTGGACGAGCGACACCATGCCCTCCTGCATCCGGGCTCCCCCCGACGAGGTGACCACCACCACCGGGAGCCGGGACCGCCTTGCCCGGTCATAGGCGCGAGCCACCTTCTCGCCGACCGCCGCGCCCATCGAACCGCCGAGGAAAGCGAAGTCGCCGACGACGAGGGCGCACCGGACCCCGTCCACGCTCCCCTCCCCGGCCACCACGGCCTCCACCGCGCCCGTACGTTCGCGGGCCCTTTCCACCGAGCCTGGGTACCCCGGGAACCCGAGCGGGTCGCGACCTCGGAGCCTGGCGTCCCGCTCCACGAAGTCGCGGGCGATCAGCCGTATCCGAGCGGCCGGCGGGAGCCAGGCGTGGTGACCGCACGCGCGGCACACGTTCCATCGGTCCGGGTCGCGGTGCTCGCAGCTCACGGGGCGGACACCGCTCGTGACCGCCGGAGGGGCTCCAGCGCCGTGACGTAGGCGGCGAGCCGCTCCGCCGCGTCCACCGAGACCTCGCGTCCGGCCATCTCCTGCGTCGTCCACAGCTCGCTCAGGCGGGCCCACCGGTCGACCCCCACGAACGGGCCCGCCTCGGGACGGGGTCCCAGGACGCGCCGCCAGTCGCGCTCTCTCTCGACGAGCGTCTCCACGGCGCGGAGGCTGTCCGCCGGGTCGCGGTGCTCGGCGTGGAACCCGATCTCGAGCAGCGGACCGTCCGCCCCCGGGACGACCCGCGGGCTGAGGAACTGGACCTCGTAATGCTCCCGCAACGCTTCCCCGTACCAGACCTTGAGGTTCGCCGAGGTGATGCTGGACGAGAAGGAGCGCAGGGGCGGAGGCAGGAACCCGGCCAGCGCATCCGCGACGTCGACGAAGAACGCGCGCGACATGGGAGCCAGTATCGCCGTCCGGAGCCCCCGGCTCCCACTCGCCAGGCTCCCGCGCGGACCGGTAGCCTATCTGCGCCATGCGCCGCTACCGGATCCTCATCGCCAAGCCCGGCCTCGACGGGCACGACCGCGGCGCGAAGGTGGTCGCCCGCGCCCTGCGTGACGCCGGGTTCGAGGTGATCTACTCGGGTCTGCACCAGACGCCCGAGCAGATCGTGGAGGCGGCGATCCAGGAGGACGTGGACGGCGTCGGCCTCTCGTCCCTCTCCGGCGCGCATATGGCCCTCTTCCCCCGGATCCTCCAGGGGCTGAAGGAGAAGGAGGCCTCGGACATCCTCGTCTTCGGGGGCGGCATCATCCCCACGGAGGACATCGAGAGCCTCACCGAGGCCGGGATGTCCGCCGTCTTCACGCCCGGGACGACCACGACCCAGATCGTCGAGTGGCTGCGCGCCGCCCTCGAGGCAGCCGAAGCCAAGGCCTGAACGGAAGGGACTCATGGACCTGCTCGAGTACATGGGCAAGGAGGTCTTCGCCGCTTACGGCATACCCGTCTCCGACGGACGCATCTGCACGACGCCGGACGAGGTGCACGCGGCGGCGAAGGAGATCGGCGGACAGGTCGTCGTCAAGGCCCAGGTGCAGGTGGGAGGCCGCGGCAAGGCCGGCGGGATCAAGCTGGCCAACGATCCGGACGAGGCCCGCGCACACGGCGACGCCATCCTCGGGATGGACATCAAGGGCCACACGGTCGAGCGGGTATGGGTCGAGGCGGCGACGGACATCGCGAAGGAGTACTACGCCTCCGTCACCCTGGACCGACGCAACGGCCTCCCGATGTACATGGTGTCGGCGCAGGGCGGGGTCGATATCGAGGAGGTCGCCGACCGGGAGCCGGAGGCGATCCTGAAGGCCCACGTCGACCCGCTCACCGGCTTCAAGGGTTTCCACGCCCACTACCTCACCAAGACGCTGGACCCCGAGGCGCGGGCGGGGGCGGCCGAGATCCTCGAGAAGATGTTCACCGTCTTCATGGAGGGGGACTGCTCCCTCGTCGAGATCAACCCGCTGGTCCTGACCCCCGACGGACGGGTGCACGCGCTCGACGCGAAGGTGTCGGTCGACGACAACGCCCTCTTCCGCCACCCCGACTACCTCGCCTACCGCGACATCCTGACGACCGACCCCCAGGAGAAGATCGCGAAGGAGAAGGGGATCGCGTACGTGAAGCTCGACGGGTCCGTCGGGATCATGGGCAACGGCGCGGGGCTCGTGATGTCCACGCTCGATCTCGTGAAGCTGGCCGGGGGCGCGGCGGCGAACTTCCTCGATGTGGGAGGCGGCGCGTCCGGGGAGCAGATCGCGGCCGGCTTGGAGATCGTCCTGTCCGACCCGAAGGTGCGGTCGGTGCTGGTCAACATCTTCGGGGGGATCGTCCGCTGCGACCTCGTGGCGCAGGGCATCCTGGACGCCCTGACCAGGGTGGAGCTCAAGGTGCCGATGGTCGTCCGACTCGACGGCACGAACGCCGAGGAGGGCCGCCGGATCCTCCAGGAGGCGAGCCTGGACGGGGTGGAGGCCGCGACGACGATGTGGGAGGCGGCCGAGCTCGCGACGCAGAGGGCGAGTGCCTGAGGACGTCGAGCTCCAGGAGGAGGTCTCCCGTCGCCTCGGACAGCCCTGGCCCGAGGTGCGGGCGAAGCTCGAGAGGCTCTTCGGGCGTGACTGGGACGAGTGCGAGATCTTCATCTCCACGTCCGCTGCCAAGAAGGACCGCACCGAGGCCGACGTGATCTGTGACCTGGTGAGCAAGACGGAGGAGAAGCCGCCCGCGTCCGGCATCGTGCGGCGCAAGGTGGTCCGCTGGATCGGGAAACCGTGGCGTGAGCGCCAGGATCCCTGGGACCGCTTCAAGGACCGCGTGCCCTCCGTCGAGGAGGTCCGACGCAAGCGCCGGCGTCCGGAGGACCTCGACGAATGGACCCCCTACCACCCGAAAGGACCGGAGGACCGCTAGATGGCCATCCTTCTGACCGACGAAACCCGTGTCGTCGTCCAAGGCATCACCGGACGAGAGGGCACGTTCCACGCCACGCGCAACCTCGAGTACGGGACGAAGATCGTGGCCGGGACGCGTCCTGGGAAGGGTGGAACCACCGCCCTGGACGGGCGGGTCCCGGTCTACGACACGGTCTTCGACGCCGTGGCCGAGCAGGGAGCGAACGCGTCGCTGATCTTCGTGCCCGGTGCGGGAGCCGCCGACGCCGTCCTCGAGGCCCAGGCGGCCGGGTGCGACCTGGTCGTCTGCATCACGGACCCCGTCCCCGTCCGGGAGATGATGGTCGTCGCGTCCTACCTGAAGGGGACCGACACGACGCTGATCGGGCCCAACTGCCCGGGCCTCATCTCCCCCGGGAAAGGCAACATGGGCATCATCGCCCCAGCCATCTGCACGCCCGGACGGGTCGGGTTGGTCTCCCGCTCGGGGACGCTCACCTACCAGGTCATCAACGAGCTCACGACACGCGGCATCGGACAGTCGACCTGCGTGGGGATAGGCGGGGACCCTGTCGTCGGCTCCAGCTTCACGGACATCCTCGCCCGGTTCGAGGACGACCCGGAGACGGACGCCGTGGTCATGATCGGGGAGATCGGGGGGGACGCCGAGGAGCGGGCCGCCGACTTCATCGCCGAACGGATGTCCAAGCCGGTGGTCGCCTACATAGCCGGGTTCGCCGCTCCCCCCGGGAAGCGGATGGGACACGCGGGCGCCATCATCACCGGGTCGTCGGGGACCGCCGAGGGGAAGGCGGAGGCCCTGGAGGCGAAGGGTGTCCGGGTGGGGCGCACCCCCTCTGAGGTGGGAGACCTCATGCAGGCGGCCCTGGGAGCCTGAACCACGTGAGGGAGGAGTCCGGCCTCCGCCGTTGAACCCCTCTCGCGTCGAACCCTAGTCGCAGGAGGAGAGATGTCGCTCAGGTCCCGTTCCGTCGCCCTGGCCGTCGTACTTGGAGCCGTCGCCGCCTCGATCCCGATCGGCGGACCGGCCGCGGCGGATTGTTCGTCCCACTTCAACATCCAGATGTTCTTCCGGTACGGCACGTCGGTGGACGTGTCGTCGCTGCAGCTGCGCCACCCGGTGACGGGGGCGCCCATCAACCGCGTAACGGCGGGCACGCCGACCGCGGACTATGCCTTCGCCGCCTGCTTCGTCGGCGAGGAGTCGGGCACCGGCCTCCACGTCGACGCCCAGTACGTCCTGCCCGGCGCGCTCCAGGTGTCGGGCCGCGACAACATCTCGGCGTGCAGAGACACGGCGGGCAGCATCGTGGGCCTCGGTGCCAACTACCACGAAGCCTGGACCTACCCGCGCAGCGTGGTGGACGGGTCGTGCGACACCACGGTCGGGACCGGCGGCGCCGGCACGCCGTACATCGCGCTCGACCCCACCCAGCTGGGCGTGATCCGCGCAGCGACCGGCAACGGGTCCATCGAGTTCAGAACGCTGAACAACGTCTAGACACGACCGGCTGGGCGCGGCTGAGGGTCCCTTGCCGGGACCCGCTGGTCCAGAGAGAACAGGGAGGGTGCATGAGGAAGAGGGTCGCAGCTCTGGTTGTCGCTCTCGGTGTGATCGGCGGAGGCCTCTCGCTGGCTGCTCCACCGGCCGCGGCGGGGAACTGCTCCGTGGACGTAGCCATATTCTTCTATTACGGGACCGCCGAGGTCCGGCGCTCCGTACCCAACGCCGCTGCCTCCTACTGCCTCGCGGACGACATCGCGGGCCTCGGGCAGCCGATCGACCCCTTCGTGATCCCGCCGGGCGCCACGGGCGCAACGGCGAGGTTCACGGACGCCTCCGAGGGGCAGACGTACGGGTTCTGTTGGACGGGCCTCCTCGGGCACTGCGACGCAGCCAACGCGCAGCCGTTCGTGGTCGCCGGGGAGACGCTGGGGTACGTCGCCGATACGCCGATCCACATGTTCCCGGGTGGACCCGCGGTCAGCGGGGTGCTGGGCGTGCGGGTCTTCCACCGCGGGAGCCCGATCGGGTACCAGGAGTACAAGTCGGCCGACAAGTACCTCTAGGTTCTCGCTCTCGAGCCCGGCGCGGCCGTAGGCCGCGCCGGGCTCTCGCGTTGCCGCGGGCAGGGATCGTCGTGGTCACGCCGAAGGAATCGCCGAACGATCCGACCCCCTGGAGGTAGAAGCATGAAGAGGAAGCTGGCAGCGCTAGCTGTCGTCGTGGGAGTCCTGGGTGGCGCTCTCGCCCTGAACACCCAGCCCGTCTCCGCCGGCAACTGCGACTCGAACGTCGCGATGTTCTTCTATTACGGGACGGCCGAAGCCCGCCGATCGGTAGTCAACGCCGCCGCCGTGTACTGCACGGCGGACCGGGCGGCCCAGCTCGGCTCGGCCGTGCAGCCCGCGTGGTTCATCCCGCCGGGGGCGACCGGCGTGACGGCCCGGATGATCCGGGCGACCCAGGGCGCACACTACGGTTTCCAGTGGGGCGGCCTGCTCGGTCACTGCGACCATGTGGTCGCCACCGAGAACTCGGTCGCGGGTCAGCTGCCCAGCTACGTGGCAGACACTCCTATCCACATGTTCTCGCAGCCCGTGGTGTCCGGGACCGTCTCAGTCCAGGTTCGGGCGGGCGGCTGCGGTGGCCACGCCATCACCGGCGACGAGTGGCGTACGGCCGACCGATACCTGTAGAGGTCCCCTCGTCTCCCTGGGAGCGACCGGGAGACATGGGGTGACTCGATGGGCGTGCCGAGGGCCGGGCGAGAGCCCGGCCCTCGTGGCGTCCCGCACCGCTCTCACGTCCCGGCCCCCTGCTAGGCTCGGCTCCCATGTTGCGTGTGGGCGTCCTCGCCTCGGGTTCCGGGACCAACTTCCAGGCTCTCGCCGACGCCTGCGCGACCGGTTACGCCGACGCGGAGATCGGGGTCGTCCTCAGCAACCGTCCGGGGGCGGGGGCGCTCGAACGGGCGGAGCGAGCGGGGATAGAAGCCGTGTACGTCGACCCCGCCCGAGCCGTCGACCGTGAGTCCTACGACCGGCTGCTCCTCGACCACCTGACGAAGTTCGAGATCGACCTCGTCTGTGCGGCTGGGTACATGCGGTTGCTTAGCCCGGTCTTCGTCTCCGCGTTCGAGGAGCGGATCCTGAACGTGCACCCGAGCCTCCTGCCCGCCTTCCCGGGCCTGGACGCCGTGAAGCAGGCCTGGGAGTGGGGGGTGACGGTCACCGGCGTGACCGTCCACGTGATCGACGCCGAGCTCGACCACGGACCGATCGTGCTCCAGGCGAGCGTTGACATCCGGCCCGACGAGACGCTCGCGGATATCGAGCGGCGCATACACCTGACCGAGTACGTCCTGTACCCGAAGGCGCTGAAGCTGTGGGCGTCCGGCGCCGTCAGGATCGACGGCCGTCGCGTCGCGATCGACCAGGAGGTGGAAGACCCGCCCTGGGCCGGGGACGTCCCTCCCGGACTGCGAGGAGAACACATATGACCGACAGGATCGCGATCAGGCGCGCCCTGATCTCCGTATGGGACAAGACCGGCGTCGTCGAGCTCGCCGCCGCGCTCTCCGAGCAGGGGACGGCTCTCGTGTCGTCCGGGGGCACGGCGACCACCCTGCGGGAGGCCGGGCTCCACGTGCAGGACGTGTCCGACCTGACCGGGTTCCCGGAGATGCTGGACGGGCGAGTGAAGACGCTGCACCCCGCGGTCCATGGCGCGATCCTGGCCGACCGGTCCAAGCCCGACCACATGTCCACCATCTCCGCTCACGGCATCGAGCCGATCGACCTGGTCGTGGTGAACCTCTACCCCTTCGACCGTCAGGTCTCGGAGGACACCCCCGAGGCGGAGGCGGTATCGCTGATCGACGTCGGGGGCCCCACGATGGTCCGGGCGGCGGCGAAGAACTTCGCGTCGGTCGGCGTCGTCGTCGACCCGGACGACTACGAGCGGGTCGCCGAGGAGGCGGCGGCGGGCGGTCTGACCCTCTCGACGCGCCGCCGGCTCGCCGGCAAGGCCTTCTCCCGGCTATCCGCCTATGACGCCGCGGTCTCCACCTGGTTCGCCGACCACGAGCCGCTGCCCGAGCAGCTCACGCTCTCGGCGCGCCGGGTCCAGTCGCTGCGATACGGGGAGAACCCCCACCAGCAGGCGGCCCTGTACTCGCTCTCGGGGGACCCCCGCGGGATCGCTTCGGGACGACAGCTGCAGGGCAAGGAGATGTCCTACATCAACTACCTCGACGCGGACGCCGTCCTGCGGATCGCGGGAGCCTTCCGGGAGCCGGCGGCCGTCATCGTGAAGCACACGAACCCATGCGGGGTCGCGGTCGCCGAAGACATCGCCGAGGCGTACCGGCTCGCGTTCGAGTGCGACCCGCGCGCCGCGTTCGGCGGGATCGTCGGGCTGAACCGCGTGTGCACGGCGGACACGGCTGCGCACATGCAGGACGCGTGGAGCTCCTCTCCCTTCTTCCTCGAGTGCGTCGTGGCTCCCGGTTTCGACGAAGGAGCCCTCGGGATCCTCTCCGCCAAGAAGAACCTGCGCGTCATCGAGCTCCCCGCCGACCTGTGGAGGCCGGACCCCGCGAAGGTGGCGAGCGTGTCCGGGGGGCTCCTCGTGCAGACCGACGATCCCCTCTCCGAGACCAGAGAGGACATGCGCATCGTCACGGAGCGCGAGCCCTCGGAGGCCGAGTGGGACGACCTCCTCTTCGCCTGGACCGTGTGCGCGCACGTGAAGTCGAACGCGATCGTCCTCGCGAACCTCCGGCAGGCCGTGGGCGTGGGCGCGGGCCAGATGTCGAGGGTGGAGTCGATGGAGATCGCCGTCCGGCGGGCGGGCGACCGCGCGAAGGGCTCGGTGGCCGCCTCGGAGGCGCTCTTCCCCTTCGGCGACTCGATCGAGGCCGCCGCCGCCGCAGGTATCACGGCGATCATCCAGCCGGGCGGGTCCATGCGCGACCAGGAGGTCATCGACGCAGCGGACGCGAACGAGATCGCGATGGTATTCACCGGCGTCCGTCACTTCCTGCACTGATGCCGGGCCGGGGGACCCTCTGGGTCGGCGGTGTCCTCGCGACCACGATGGTCGCCCTCGCCGCGGCCGCCTGGCTCGGAGCGTTCGGTGACCGAGGAGGGTGGCCGCTCTGGCTGTTCACGTTCCTAACCCTTCAAGGCGCCGTGATGTTCGTCGTGGCGGTGGTCGGGAGGAGAGGCCGGGGCGGCGAGGGCTGAGTCGCCGCGACCGGCCCGAGACAGGCGTGCGCGTGCGCGATACTTCGCATATGCAGCTACCAGGCGACCGCCCTCAGCGTCCCGACGCCCGCGCCTCTGACGCCGACCGCGAGCAGGTGGCCGAGGCGCTGCGCCGTCACCTCGTCGAGGGGCGCCTGACCACCGACGAGCTCTCCGAGCGGATGGAGACCGTGTTCGCGGCGCGCACCCACGGTGAGCTCGTACGCGTCACCGACGACCTGCCGGACCTCCCGCCCCCGGCCGACGAGGCACGCCGACGCCGGCGGGTGAGCGCGCTGCGCAACGCGGGGTTCCGGGCGCACCTGACGGCCTACGCGGTGGTGAAC
>DATLFR010000196.1 GCA_035540895.1 Actinomycetota bacterium
CGTTGAATCCGACCTGGAAGCGGCTCCCGTCCGGCGCGTCGAGGTGGGTGAGCATGGCCACGGCGAGGAACGTCGCCTGCTGCGGTACGTCCCCGCCGAAGAACGTGTCCACGGAGACCAGGTTCTCGACCCCTGAGGCGGTGACCTCGTAGTCGCCGGTGACCTCGACGTCCAGGGGGCCGCATTCCCATCGTTGGTCGCCGCCGCGGACGCTGTGGGGCGTGAAGTTGAGCTCTTCCCGCTCGATCCCGGCGAACCTCTCCCGGCACCCGTCGGACAACCCCCCGCCCTCGGGCTCCGGGTCGGCGCAGCCACCCAGCGCCACGAGGAGGGCGAGCAGCGCCGTGACGCCGCGGGATCGCAGCCGCTCGGTCAGCAGGCCTCCGCGACCATGAAGGGCACCTCTGCCGCGGCCTCGCCCACGCCGGAGCGGCCGGCGGCGACCTTCAGGAACGCCGGGCCGCGAGGCGTCTCGGGGCGCAGGATCCATGTCCACTCGTACCGTCCACGGGGGTCGGAGTACGCGGGGGCCCCGGGCATGTCGGGCTCCGCGTAGCTCGCGTACTCGGTCGCGATCCCGATGATCACGTTGGGCTCTGTCTCGATAACCGCTCGCATCCTCGTCCCAGGCGTGCCGCACCGGGGCACGACGGCCACATCGAGGCGCATGGTGTTCGTCGGGTACGTCGTGGGGGCCCGCTGGCCGGGGAAGGGCTCCAGGGCGTCCTGGCCGATGAGGTCGCGCACGGGCTCCCGATCGGCGACGGGCGCCGGGGCCGCGCCGGAGGGGGCGGCCTCCGACGCCGATGAGGTCGCGGCGGGACGCAACCCCGCGCCGGTGACCTCACCATCCGGCGTCCCGCAGCCCAACGCGGCCAGAGCCGCCACGACGGCGAGCAGCCGGCGCATCAACGTCCTCCGGCCGAGGCCGCCGCCTCGGACTCCCCGAGGTAGGCGGCGATGACCTCCGGGTCGTCGAGTAGGTCCCGCGAGCTGCCCTGCAGGACGACCTCTCCCTTCGCGAGCACGTAGGCGCGGTGGCTGTTCTCCAGGGCCATGTGCACGAACTGCTCGACGATCAGCAGCGCGGTGCCCTCGGCGTTCACCTTCCGCAGGATCTCGAAGAGCTGCTGGACGATGAGGGGTGCCAGCCCCAGCGAGAGCTCGTCGACGACGAGCAGCTTGGGGCGGCACATGAGGGCCCGGGCGACCCCGAGCATCTGCTGCTCGCCGCCCGACATCGTCCCGGCCGCCTGCTGCCGCCGCTCGGCGAGCTTGGGGAAGAAGGTGAATGCCCGCTCGAGCCCGTCCTTGTAGCCGTTCGGGTCCTTGCGCTTCGTCCAGTAGCCGAAGCGCAGGTTCTCCTCCACGGTGAGCGTCGGGAAGAGGTCACGCCCCTCGGGGAGGTGTGCGAGGCCGCGGCCGATCACCTCGTAGGCGGGGAGACCTCCTATCTGCTCGTCACAGAACAGGATCTCGCCCGCACTGGGCTTGATCAGCCCGGAGACGGTGCGCAGCGTGGTGGTCTTCCCGGCGCCGTTGGAGCCGAGGATCGAGACGATCTCCCCCTCGTTCACCTCGAGCGAGACGCCGCGCAGGGCCTGGACGGCACCGTAGTGCACGTCGAGGTCGCGCACGGACAGCAGGCTCACGACCCCACCCCGACCATCTCCTCAACGGGCTTGCCCAGGTAGGCGGCGATCACCTGCGGGTCGCGCTTCACGACGTCCGGCACCCCCTGGGCGATCATCCGCCCACGGTCGAGCACGTACATGTAGTCGCTGACCGAGGTCACCATCTTCACGTCGTGCTCGATCAACAGGAGCGTCATGCCCTCCTCGTCGCGCAGCCGTCGCAGCACCTCGGTCAGCCCCTCGGTCTCCGTGCCGTCGAGTCCGGACGCGGGCTCGTCGAGCATGATGAACCGGAACCCGGTCACGAGGGCTCGCGCCACCTCCACGATGCGAAGCACCCCGAACGGGAGGTCCCCCACGCGCCGGTCGGCTACCTCGGTCAGGTCGAGCCGTTCGACGACCTCGCTCACGCGCTGCCGGGCCTCGCGCTCGGCCTGGATCGACGGGTGGCTCACGACCACGTGGGAGGCCCACCCGGTCCGGTTCTGTAGGTGGGTCGCAACGAGCAGGTTGTCGAAGACGGACAGCTGAGGGAAGAGCTGGATGGCCTGGAAGGTGCGGGCGATCCCCATCGCCGCCCGCTCGTGCACGGGTAGCTCGCTCACGTCGGTGCCGTGCAGCCAGATCCGCCCGGCCGTCGGAACGACCAGCCCGGCCACCGAGTTGAACGTCACCGACTTGCCCGCGCCGTTCGGACCGATCAACCCGACGATCTCCCCCTCGCGCACCTCGAGCGAGACGTCGTCGACGGCGGTGAGGCCCCCGAACCTGACCGTGACCTCGTCCGCTCGCAGGACGACGGGGGCATCCCGCCGTCCCTCGATGCGCTCGGGCTCCAGGTGCACCAGGGAGGGGCTCCCGTTGCCGTTCGTCACGGCGCGGGAGACGCGCGGTACGAAACGGACGAGCGAAGCGAATGGCCCGGGCCGCCCCGGCTCTTCGCCCCCCTCGACCTCCACGGACCCCACCCCCGCGGCGGCCGCGGCCGGCACGGGGGGTTCTATCCCCCATCTGCTCAGCCGTATCCGCCATCGGTCGCGCATGAACCCGGCCAGCCAGGCCACGTCGTCGAGGACCTGGTCGGTCGCGCGGTCCACGAGCCGCAGGACGGCGGTGGCCCGGGCGCTCTCGCAGACCAGCCGCACGAGCCGGCGCCCGGCGGCCGCGAGACCGCCCTGGTAGACGAGCAGGACGACGGCGAGCAGCAGGGCGGACGTGACCTCGAGCAGCCCGCTCAGCGCCTGGATCCGGAAGAACAGGTAATCCAGCGATGCGAACACGAGAGCCGAGGCGACCGCGCCCCCGAGGCTGGCCAATCCACCCACCACGGCGATCGAGAGCAGTAGCAGGGACACGTTGATGAAGAACTGGTCGGGAACGATAGCTCGGGCGTCGACGATGACCAGGTTCCCCGCGGTGGCCGCCATCGCCCCGGACAGGCTGAACGCGAGAGCCTTGTAGCGCACCACGTTGATCCCGAGCGACGCGGCGGCCATCTCCGACCCCTGGACCGCGAAGAAGGCTCGTCCCGTCTTCGAGTTGCGGAGGTTGGACGCCGCGTAGAGGGTGGCGATGGCCACGGCCCAGGCGACGAAGTAGAAGACGCGCCGGTCGGAGAAGTCGAAGTACGGGAAGGTGCCCGGTCGTCCGATGGGACGCGCGTCGATCGAGCCGTGCTTCGTGAACCACGGCTGACGGAAGAGGAACTCGCTCGCCGTCCAGGAGAAGATCAGCGTGGCCACGGCGAGGTACAGTCCGCGTACGCGCACCGCGACCGCCCCGAGACCGAGCGCGATGACCGCCCCGGACAGAGCGGCGAGCGGGAGGTTGAGCGGGAAGGGGATGCCGAAACCCTGTGCGAACCACCCGGTGGCGTAGGCTCCCACGCCGACGAAAGCCGCGTGTCCGAGCGAGATCTGGCCCACCCAGCCCGTCAGCATCACGAGCGAGGCGGCCACTATCGCGAAGATCGCACCCCTGTTCGTGGACCCGAGCAGCGCGTAGCTGAGCTTGAAGGGCGCGGCGACGAACAGGAACACCCCGATCACCGCGAGGACACGTCGTCCGGGGAGGTCTGCGAGGGTCGGGCCGGTGTCGTTGCCCCGCGCGATCGCACCTGCGCCCCGCACGTCCTCGCCGCCCACGATGCTGCGGCCGCGGTAGGCCATCGCGGCGATGGCGATCACGGCCAGCAGGAGCTGAGGCGCCCCCTGGAGCTGCCCCACCGCCCCCGCGATCGGGACGAGGCCGAGCACGATGCCGACGACCGCCGCGCCTCCGACGGCGCCCGGCAGGCTGGCCATCCCGGCGATCAGCGCGGCGACGAACCCGAAGAGCGCCTGGAACGACAGGACGTACGGATGGAGGTTGGTCGTGTTGGAGGCGAGGAGGATCCCGGACAACCCGGCCAGGCCCCCTCCGATGATCCACGCCAGCGCGGTGACGCGGTCCGGGTTCACCCCCATGAGCGCAGCGGCCCGGCGGTTCTCCGCCGTCCCGCGCATGACGAGCCCGATATCGGTCCGGGTGAACAATACGAAGAGCGCGCCGGTGACGACGAGCATGACGGCGAACAGACCGAACTCCCCGTAGTTGATCGAGGACTGTCCGACGCTCACGAAACCATCGGGGAACATGCGAACGGACGGGAGGCCGGTCGTCCCCCAGATCTTGGCGGCGGCCGCGACCAGCAGACCGAGCGCGGCCACCGTCCCGACCGTCTGGGCAGTCGTCGACTGGGCCCTGAGGCGCCGGATGAAGACCTTCTCGACGCCGTACCCGAGCAGCCCCCCGGACGCTACCCCGAGCACGAACGCGACCGCCGCAGGGACCCGCAGCTGCGTGTTCAGCGTGTAGACCACGTAGGCCGGGATCATCGCCATCGCCCCGTGGGCCAGGTTCAGCACCCGGGACGCGCGGTAGATCATGACGATCCCCACGGCGAGGATCGCGTAAGCCCCGATGTTGCCCAGGGACAGCAGTACCGCCGTGAGGACCTGCATCAGTTGCCCAGCGCCGGGTCGGCTATGAACCCCGTCTGCTCGTCACGGAACCCCGCGAACGACCCCTGCGCGACCACGATCGAGAAGGCCTGGGCCCGGATGTTGGCGTGGTGGTTGCCCGGCTTCCACGCGAGCTGTGAGGAGATCCCCGCCGGGTAGTCCATCGAATCGAGGGCCTGCTTCAGGCGCTCCCGGGTCAGCTGAGGACCCACCTTCTTGAGGGCTTCGACGAATACCGTCATCCCCAGGTACGACCCCTGCAGGAACTGGTTCGTGACGTCGACCGTCGGGGAGACGCTCTTCACGTCCTGCACGTAGGCCGCGATAGCGGGCGTCGAGGCGAGGTTGCCGACCGGAGGGTTGTAGCCGGTCCAGACGAGCATCCCGGCGCACGGCTTGCCGCAGTTGGACGCGAACCGCTCGTTGAAGAGGGTCTGGGAGCCGGACGTGATCATCGTCCCGAACTGAGGACGCCCGGCGATCCACGTCTCGGCCGTCGAGGGTTCGAGGAGGAGGGCGACCATGTCGCACTCCCCGTTACAAGCGCTGTTGAACGACTGGATATCGGAGCTGTAGGACGCCTGCCCGGGGAGGATGCCGGTGTAGGCCTTGATCTGGGCTCCCGGCTGCTTCTCCAGGTAGTCCTTGAACGCCTCGGCCCCCTCCCGTCCGAACTTGTAGAACTTGTCGTAGACGATCCCGAACCGACGGGCGCCCTTCTCGTATCCGTGACGGGCCATCACCCGCATCGTCGAGATCGTCGCGGTCGCGACGGGCCACACGTAGGGGTCGCGGTACTGCTGGATGAGCATCCCGTCCGTCCCGACCACGGGGATCTTCGCGTTGGAGATGTCCTTCGACTCGATGGCCGCGGTCAGCCCCTCCGACGACGGGGTGACCGGCAGTGCGAAGGTCCCCTCGTTGATGAAGTTGCGGATGAACGTGAGCCCGCGGGGGGCCTCCCACCCGTCGTCGACGAGCTTCAGGTCGAGGAGGCGCCCGCACACCCCGCCCTGCGAGTTGACCTTGCGGACGACGGCCTGCATCCCAACCGGAGACTGCCCGAGGAACGATGCGCCGATCCCGGACTGCACCACGGTCGCAGCCAGCTTGATCTTGTCCTTGCTCACGCCCGTGTCGGTGGCGCCGCCGTTGCGCTCCCGGTCGCAGGACAGCCCGGCCGGCTGGGTCAGCTGACCCCCCGGACCGGCCGGTCCGGCGACCCCGCCGGCCTCGGCTCCCGCCCCCGCGGCCGCGTCCGGACCCGCTCCCTCCACTCCACCCTCGACGCCCTCGCCCAACGTCGTGCCGGCGCCTGGGCCAGTTCCCGACGCAAGTGCCCCGGCGTCCGGGGCGGCCCGGTCGTAGACGACCACGCTCCCGAGGAGTCCGGCCAGCGCGAGGTACAAGAGCGGCTGGTGCCTGCCGGTAAGGTACGAACCGATCAGCACCCCTATCGCTATCCCTGCGAACAGAAGGATCATCGTCTCTCCATGTGGTTCGGTCAGCCGATACCGGTGAGCCACAAGCGGCGGCGCAGACCGAGGTAGACGGGCGCCGCCAGCAGCATCCACATCAACGTCGCGAGCGCCGCCTCGCGCGGGTTGCGCAGCAGGAAGCCGACGCCGTACGCGAACCGCTTGAGCGCCTCGACTATCGCGTTGCCGAGCTCGGCCGCGGCGGGCGCGGGAGGCGCGCCCACGGGGGGAAGGGGTCCGTACGAGATCTCGGACAACAGCTCCGGGAGGGCCACCTCGGGGAAGTCACCGGCGGCGGCGACGTCGAAGTCGTCTATGCCGAGGGCATCGAGGAGGTAGATGCCGAAGGTGGCCGAGGCGTCCGCACCAGCTATCTGGTAGATCTGACGCCCGCGTCCCAGGGTCGGGTCGTCGTTGTACAGGGTGATCTCCATGGCCGGCACCTGCGTCGAGGCGTCGTTGTTGATCGCCCGGGATGACACCTCCTGGCCGCGGTCCTTCTGGACGGAGGCGAGGTAGCCTCCCGGCGTGCCCCGGCTGAGGCCGGGGTCGGGGTTGGGGAAGGTGACGCGGCCCCGGCCCGACAGCGCCCGGTTCAGCTGGGTCTCGACGGGGTCCTTGCCCAGCTGCCCTTCGACGGTCGGCGTCAACGCGTTCTCCTGGATGACGCACGCGTCCTCGGACACCCCCTGGCTCGGCACCTCGATGCCGCAGAGCACCCGCTTGAACGACGTGCCCGCCGTGCCCGGTCTGCCCCCCGCGAATGCCTCGGCGATGACGCCCGCGGCCTCGATCCGGAAGACCCCCTCGACGTCGATGCCTCTCACCCAGGACTCACTTCGGATGACCAGGCCGCGCTTGGGCTCGCGGCGCAGGAGGACCTGTGAGGCGGTCTCGGCCACCGCTACACCCCCGAGGACCAGGTTGGTGCTCCGCCCGCTCGCGAGCACCTGCGCGGGGTCGCCGCTCTGCTGGCAGCTGACCGAGGCCTCGTACCCGGCGAGGTTCTCGGTGTCGGTGCGCTCCTGTCCGTCGTTGGAACACTCCGCGGGCCGTGTGGGCCACGGACGGCCCGCCACCTCGTCGAGATCGTTGGACCCGTCCCCGTCGCGGTCGACGTCCGGACGCGGCCAGAACGGCTTCAGCGGGTCGGCGCCCCCAGGCTGTTGCGGCCGGGGCCAGCATCTAGACACGGCTTCGGCCAGGTCCGTCTTCGTGCCGGGGTCGGCGTCCATAGACGCCGCCGTGGCTCCCGCTAGATTGTTCGACAGCGCCGCCTGCTTCACGTAGCCGAACACGATCTCTCGGTCGTTGCGTGAACAGGGTGAGCCGAGCGCCGCCGGACCGAACCTGCCGGGCCTGATGGCCCCGATACTGGGTCCGCCGGGCGGCGCCGCTTCAGCGCCACCGACCAGCAGCGACCGGAGCCCGTAGCCATGGCCGGTCCCGGTGAAGTTGCTACCGACGGCCCCCGCGCCCTCGACCGCGTCGGTCGTGAAGCGGTCCTGGTCCGCTAATGGCGGATCCTCCGACACCTCGACGGTGTCATGGTAGACGGTGAACTCTGATTCATTTCCTCGCCGGACGAACACGCGTGTGGGCCGCTCATCTTCACCGCTATCGGCCACGATCCGGAGCAGACCGCTCCCCGCGTATTCCTCAAACGCGAGCGCCTGAGGAACGGGCGACCGGCGCGCGTCCGTAACGAGGAGGCCACCCGCGTTCTCCTGGCGTCCGCTCCGTGTCGGTGGCGCTAGCGTGTACAGACGCCCCGTCGTGCCGTCCAGGCCGGACACAGTGCCGGTGGGGGCAAGCGTGGTGCCCACGACCCCGACGTAGGCGGAGGTAGACCCGTCGAACACCCACCAGGACTCCCCCTCCTCGTTGAGCACCCGGAGGAGCATCCTGTCGGCCTCGGGGTCGGAGAACGTGTCTATGACGCTGAGCGGACCCGGGAAGACCTCCTCGACCACGGGTCTGCCACCGTCACCGGTCAGGAG
>DATLFR010000197.1 GCA_035540895.1 Actinomycetota bacterium
CGGACCGGACGCCCCCACCACCGGCTGGCGTACGCGTCCGGGGTCGTGTTCGCGGTCGCCGCCGCCGCGTACGTGGTGACCGGTGCGCCCGTGGCGTCGGACATCCCCTCGCACGAGGGACGCACGGTCACCGGCGGCTTCCGCATCCTGGACACCTACTTCGCCCTGCTCGCGGGGCTCGTGATCTACACGGCCAGTCACATCGCCGAGATCGTGCGGGGAAGCATCCAGTCGGTGCCGCGCGGGCAGACGGAGGCGGCCAGCGCCCTGGCCCTCTCCCCCGGCCAGCGTCTGCGTCACGTCGTGCTCCCGCAGGCTCTTCGTGTGGCCATCCCCCCCACCGGCAACCAGTACCTGAACCTGACGAAGAACTCCTCGCTCGCGGTCGCCATCGGCTACGCCGAGGTGACCCGCGTCGTCTCCATAGCCATAGGCAACGGCAACCCCGCTCCGCAGATGATCGCCGTGCTCATGGGCATCTACCTGACCCTGTCGCTGGGCATCGCGGCCGTGACGAACCTCCTCAACCGACGCTTCCAGCTCCGGACCCGCTGATGGCCATCCCGAGCGACGCCCTCGAGCCGATCCCCCCCGCCGAGCCCACTCCGCCCGCGCGCAGGGTGCCGCCCGGCA
Source organism: Actinomycetota bacterium (assembly GCA_035540895.1). Lineage (NCBI taxonomy): Bacteria > Bacillati > Actinomycetota > Actinomycetota bacterium. Next base: position 634 of record DATLFR010000197.1, read on the forward strand.
GGTGGGTGAAGGAGAACCTGTTCGACGGCTGGTTCAACTCGCTCCTGACGATGGTGGTCGGGCTGCTCCTCGCCCTGGTCGTCTGGCGGGCCCTCCGGTTCGTCTTCGTCACCGGGCGGTGGGAGATCGTCAGGCGGAACCTGATCCTGTACATGGTCGGCATGTTCCCGCGCGACCAGCTCGTGCGGCTGTGGGTCTCCCTCGGCGTGCTCGCCGCCACCGCCGGCGCGTTCACCGGGATGAACGCGGCTCGGCTCAGGAGGTCGGAGGAGCTCGCCGGGCCGGCGCGGTCCTGGCGGGGACCCGCTCAGACCGTCTGGCCGTGGGTGCTCTTCGGAGCAGTGCTGCTCTCGATGCTGCGCACACCGGGCCCGGTGCTGGGCGCGCTCGCCGTCGGGGTGGTCGCGGCGGCGGCGCACGCGGGGGGACGGCACGTCCCCCCTGGGGTGAGCCGGCTCTCGCTGCCGCTCGTCGCCGTCGGCGCGGCTGGTGCGCTGTGGTCCCTGGTCGGGCTGGGGGGGATCGGGTGGGACCGGTGGGGCGGACTGCTGCTCACCTTGTTCCCCGCCCTCGGGGGGATCCTGCTCTCGTTCCCGCTCGGGGTGGCGCTCGGGCTCGGGCGACGGTCCTCGCTGCCCGCCGTGAGGGTGGTGTGCGTCGGCTACATAGAGCTGATCCGCGGCGTCCCGCTCATAGCGCTCCTGTTCATGGCGGCCTTCGCCCTCGGATTCTTCCTGCCCCCGGGAGCCGAGACCCCCACGCTCGTCATGCGGGCCATGGTCGCCCTCGTCGCCTTCACCGCCGCCTACGTCGCCGAGATCGTGCGTGGCGGGCTGCAGTCGGTGCCCCGCGGACAGATCGAGGGCGCGATGGCCCTCGGGCTCTCCCCCTTCGTCACCACCCGCCGGATCGTGCTCCCGCAGGCCCTGCGCGCGGTGATCCCCGCGCTGGTCGGACAGTTCATCAGCCTGTTCAAGGACACCTCGCTCGTCTTCATCATCGGCTTGACCGAGCTCCTGCGGGTGGCCGAGATCGTGACCAGCCAGCCCGACTTCATCGCCCAGGGCCTGCTCACCGAGTCGTACGTCTTCGCCTCGCTCGTCTACTGGACGGTTGCATACTCGATGTCCAAGGCCAGCCAGAGGCTGGAGACGCGGCTGGGGGTCGGCGAGCGATGAGCGCGATGATCGTCTGCGACGGCGTCGAGAAGTGGTTCGGCGACTTCCAGGCGCTACGAGGCATCGACCTGGAGGTCGCGCGCAACGAGGTGGTCGTGGTCTGCGGGCCGTCCGGCTCCGGGAAGTCCACGCTGATCCGCTGCATCAACCGCCTCGAGAAGCACGACCGGGGACGCATCGTCGTGGACGGCACCGAGCTGTCCGACGACATCCGCAACATCGGTGAGATCCGGCGCGAGGTCGGGATGGTGTTCCAGCAGTTCAACCTGTTCCCGCACCTCACGGTGCTCGAGAACGTCACGCTCGCCCCGCGCCACGTCCGTCGGCTCCCCCGCAAGGAGGCCGAGGAGCGGGCCATGGAGCTCCTCACGCGGGTGCAGATCCCCGAGCAGGCCGGCAAGTACCCGGCGCAGCTGTCCGGGGGCCAGCAGCAGCGAGCGGCGATCGCCCGAGCGCTCGCGATGCAACCGAAGGTGATGCTGTTCGACGAGCCGACGTCCGCGCTCGACCCCGAGATGATCAAGGAGGTCCTCGAGGTCATGCAGGAGCTGGCCCGTTCGGACATGACGATGATCGTCGTCACCCACGAGATGGGGTTCGCGCGGGCGGTAGCGAACCGGATCGTCTTCATGGACGCGGGCGAGATCGTCGAGGCAGGCACCCCCGAGCATTTCTTCACCGACCCGCGCGAGGACCGCACGAAGCTGTTCCTCTCGCAGATCCTGTAGATGCCCGAGGGGGACACGATCGCCCGGGCGGCCCGGACGCTCGACAAGGCGCTGCGCGGCCGGACCGTCTCCGCCCTGCGAGCCGACGGGGTACCCGGACCGGCTCCCCCGGCCGGCGGGTCGGTCGAAGGCGTCTCCTCCCAGGGCAAGCACCTGTTGATCGCTTTCAGCGGCGGGGTCACGCTGCACACCCACATGGGCATGAACGGCTCATGGCACCTGTACCGACCCGGGGAGCGCTGGCGCGTCCCGGCCCATCGGGCCCGGATCGTGATCGCCACCGAGGAGATCGAGGCCGTCTGCTTCTCCCCCATGAAGGCGTCCTTCGTGCGGCCCGGGACGGAGCAGGTCTCCCACCTCGGACCCGACCTGTCGGTCGACGAGCCGGACCTCGCGGAGGCGGTGCGCAGGCTGGCGGCCATCCCGGGGGCCGAGGTGGGCGTGGCCCTGCTCGACCAGCGGGTGGCGGCCGGGCTGGGCAACGTCTACCGCAGCGAGGTCCTCTTCCTGGCCGGCGTGGACCCGTTCGCCCGCGTCGGGGACCTCCCCCCCGAGGCGCTCGAGAAGCTGATGGAGATCGGCTCCCGCCTGCTGCGGGCGAACCTCACCACGCAGCGCCGGACGACGGTGGCCGAGGGCCTGGCCGTCTACGGTCGGACGAACCGTCCGTGCATCCGATGCGGGACACCGGTGCGTTCGGCGCGGCAAGGCTCACAGGCGCGGACCGTGTACTGGTGCCCGGTCTGCCAGCCGGGGAGCGCTAGCGGCTGACCGTCAGCTGGACGGTCTCGGTGACGAGCCCGCCCTCCGCCGCTTCGAGGGCGCCGTCGATCAGCGGGTCGGTCGGGTGGGGGAACTCGAACTCTCCCGGGGTGCCGGTGTCCACGTGGAGCATCGCCCAGTAGGTGCCGCTCTGCTGGATGGTGTCGAACCGCACCTCGACGTCGGTGGACCTCCCCTCGGGGATCGCCGCGTGTCCGACCACCCGCCCGGGAGACCCGTTCGTGTCGCGGTGGACGACCACCCACCCGGGGCTCCCCTCGATCGCCACCGACGCGATGACGATCCTCGTCCCATCGGTCGTGTGGTCCTGGACGCCGATCTCGCCCGTCACCTCGCCCCGTACACCCGGGATGGGCGTGGGCTCCAGCGCCTCGTCGGGGACGCATGACGCGGCGAGCAGGAGCAGGACAACCACCATCAGCCCTCGTTGCACGCCGCCAGCCTACGTCGCTCAGCGCCCCGGACGTCTGAACTACTGCGAGCGCGTGTACCTGTCCGGACCCTCCTCGCACACCACCCCCTTCACCTCGAGCTCGGACAGCAGCGCCATCACGCGTCCGATGCCGAGCCCGGTCGCGGCCACCACCTCGTCGGGGGTGGTGCCCTCGGAGACCGCGTCGTACACGAGCTTCGCCTCCCCATCCAGCTCGGTCACCGCCCGCTCCGCCATCTGATCCGGACGGTGCGCGGTGAACCCTTGGGCGAGAGCGAGCGGGACGAGGTGCTCGAGGGCGTGGTCGGGGTCGATCACCATCGGCGCGCCGTCCCGGAGCATCTTCCGGACCCCGGCGCCCGCGGAGCTCGTGGGAGACACGATGCACGCCATCACCTCCCGCCCCTGGTCGACGGCCAGGTCGGCGGTGATCAGGGCGCCGGACCGCTCCCCCGCCTCGACCACGATGGTCGCCATCGCGAGACCGGCGATCAGCCGGTTGCGGGCCGGGAAGTGCCAGGCGCGTGGCCCGGCGCCGGGGGCGAACTCGCTCACGACGCACCCCGATGTGACGATCCAGTCCGCCAACGACGCATGTTCCGGGGGGTAGACGCGGTCGATCCCGGTCCCCAGCACGGCCACCGTCGACCCCGCCTCGAGCGCCCCCTCGTGGGCCGCCGCGTCGATGCCGCGCGCCAAGCCGCTGACGACGGTGAAGCCGGCCTCGGTGAGCCGCGCGGCCAGGCGATGCGCGAACCGCGCGCCGCCACCCGTGGGAGCCCGGCACCCGACCACGGCCACGCACGGCAGGAGGGTGTCCAACCGCTGCCCCCGCACGAACATCAGCGGCGGGGGCGCGGAGATCTCCCGAAGCACGGCCGGGTACTCCTCGTCCGCCGGTGTCAGCGCTCGGGCTCCTGTGCGCTCGAGCATCCCTATCGCGGTCCGGGCGTCGTGCGGCGCGCGGATGCGATCCCGAGCTCGCTCTATCGAGCCGGTCAGCTCCAGCTCCCGGACGATCCGGCCCGGCCCGACGCCGGCGCACGCGAGCTCCACGAGCATCCGTCGCTCATCGTCGGTGGGCGGCGCCCGGAGCACGTCGGGGAGCTCCCAGGTCCCCGTCCATCCCGGGTCGGGAGCCCACCGCCTGCGGATGGTCGTCTCCATCACTCCTCCTCCGTCCTGATCCGATAGCCCACGGCGGTCCACACGTGATCCGCCGAGATCACGTCCGCCCCGGCGAGGTCGGCGATCGTCCGCGCCACCCGGAGCACGCGGTGGACGGCGCGCGCCGAGAGGCGGTGGCGGTCCGAGGCGGTCCGGAGCGCACCGTGGCCTGTCCGGTCGAGCGGACAGAGCGCGAGCACCCCGGACGCCGGGATCTCGGCGTTGCTCACGAACGAGCGCGGCCACCGCTTCCCGCGCTCGACCGACACCTCCCGGACCGCGATCACCCGCTTGCGGACGATCTCGGAGGACTCGGCGTCCACCGACGACAGGAGCTTCGCCGTCTCCACCCGCTGGACGGCCACATGCATGTCGATCCGGTCGAGCAGCGGCCCGGACACCCTCTGCTGGTACATCCGGATAGCCAGCGGGGTGCAGCCGCACTGCTCGCCCGTGCCTGCGTTGCCGCACGGGCACGGGTTGCGCGCCGCGGCGAGCATGAACCGCGCCGGGTAGGAGGCGGCCTGACGCGCCCGGATCACCGTCACGACGCCGTCCTCGAGCGGTTGCCGTAGGGACTCGAGGACACCGCGCGGGAACTCGGGCAGCTCGTCCAGGAAGAGGACGCCGCGGTGAGCGAGCGTGACCTCCCCCGGACGTATCCACGCGGACCCGCCCCCCACCAT
>DATLFR010000198.1 GCA_035540895.1 Actinomycetota bacterium
GGATCGCCGCCGGCTCGCGCACCGAACCCACACCCGCCAGGTCGAGAGCCGGCTCCCAGGTCACCAGCCACCGAACGAACAGGAACATGGCCAGCGTCAGCGCGGCCCCGAGCGGCAGGTTGCGCGAGATGTGCTTGCGGCGCCAGTGCCCCATCTCGTGGGCCACCACCACCTCCACCGCCTCGGGGGGCTGCTCCAGCAGGTTGTCGAACAGGACGACGCGCCGCGTCTTGCCGAGACCCGCGAAATAGGCGTTGTCCTTCCGCGTGCGCTTGGAGGCGTCCATCACGAGCACCTCCGAGATGGCCAGCTTCGCGCGGTCCGCCAGCGCCCTCAGGCGTCCCACGAGCTCCGGGTCCTCCAGGGGCGTGAACCGGTTGAAGATCGGGGCGATCAGGATGGGGTAGAGCATCCCGAGGCCGACGCTGAACACGAATACGACCCCCCACCCCCACAGCCACCACATGTCGGTGGCCCGGATCAGCGCCCAGATCGCGGTCAGCAGGACGGACATGATCACGAGGTTGAGCACGAGTCCCTTCACGAGGTCGACCACGAACCCCTTCGGGGTCTGGGTGTTGAAGCCCCACCGCTGCTCGTGCACGAACGTGCGCCAGAGCGCCATCGGGAGGTCGAAGACCGTCGAGACCACGAGGAGGAAGAGCAGCGTGAGCACGACCTGGGCGGGCCACCACCCCACGCCCACCGCGTCCAGGTAGCGCGGGACGGCGTGCGTCAAGAGGATCGCGGCGAGGACCGCCGTCGAGATGATGCCGTCGAGCACACGGGCCCTGGCCAGCGGCCGCTGGTACTCCCTGGCCTTCGCGACCTCGTCCGGCGAGAACCAATCCGCCGGGTCGGCCGGCAGCCTCTTGTACGTGTTGATCACCTGTCGCCACCCTCCTCGGCCGTCACGAACACCCTCGCGGCCACCTCTTCGGACAGCACCGCCTCCCGGCCCCCGATCCGGACACGCATCCCCGCCTCGGTGGCGCCCACGACCGTCACCTCCTGCATAGGCAGGATGCCGAGGGCGACCATCTCCCGCAAGACATCCTCTCGGTCGTCGCGGACCATGATCACGCGACCCCCCCGTCCGTCGGTGAGCGGACGGCCGGTTATCACACCCAGTCGTGCGCCCTGGCGAGGTATCGGGTGCCCGTGCGGGTCGGCGGCCGGACGGCCCATGGCGCGGTCGATGTCCTCCAGGGCCTCCGCGGACATCGAGTGCTCCAGCCGCTCCGCCTCCGGGTGCAGCTCGTCGATCGGGACCCCCTCCGCCTCCGCCAGGTAGGACTCTATGAGGCGGTGGGCCCGCACGAGCCGGACGGCCTCGTCACGGCCCTCCGACGTCGAGTGGGCACCGGTCGCGCCTCCTTGCAGCAGGCCCCGGCGCACGAGGCTGTCCATCCGTGAGGTCACGTCGTCGGGGCTGTGGCCGGTCCGTCCCGCGAGGGCCTCCGTGTCGGTGCGACCCCCCTCCTGCTCGGCCGTGAAGACGGCCTTGAGGATGTCCTCCTCGACCGTCCTGCGTCCCGTCCGCCTCCGGGCCACCGAGCGGGAGACGATCCCCCGGCGCGGCGCGAACAGGAAGACGGCGACGAAGACGAGGCTGGCCACGATCACGATGGCCGGTCCGGATGCCACGTCGAGGTAGAAGGAGCCGTACAGGCCCCCGACCGAGGAGACGAGCCCGATGACCGCCGCGATGAGCATCATCGAACGCAGCCGGTCGGCCAGCAGGTAGGCCGTCGCTCCGGGCGTTATGAGCATCGCGATGACGAGGACGAGCCCGACCGCCTGGAGCGCGGCGACGATCGTGGCCGACAGCAGCGCGGTGAACACGTAGTGCAGAGCGCCGACCGGTAGCCCGCTCGCCTGGGCCATCACGGGGTCGAAGCTCCAGAGCTGGAACTCCTTGAACAGGACGACCACCACGCCGATCACGAGGAGGCCGCTCGCAGCGGTCAGGGCCAGATCGACCGGGCCCACCCCGAGGACGTTCCCGAGCAGCACGTGGAACAGGTCGATCCCCCGCGGGCGGAGCAGGCTGATGATGGCGAGGCCGAGCGCGAAGGTGAACGTGAACGCGATGCCCATCGCGGCGTCGAGCTTCACCCGGCTGTTGCGCTCGACGAACGTGATGGCCACCCCGGTGAGAACGCCCACGATGAGCGCGCCCCAGAAGATGCCGACGTGTCCGGCGGCCACCCACCCCACCGCCACGCCGAGCAGGACCGCGTGGGCGACGGCGTCGCCCATGAGGGCCTGGCGCCGCACGACGAGGAGGCACGACAGCACGGCCGAGGTCACGCCGACGATGGCGGCCACGGCGAGGCCGTACCGCATGAACCCGTACCGCAGGAGCGGGTCGACCAGCACCTCGTAGAGGTTCAATGGCTCTCCTCGGTGAGCCGGGCCGCCTGCACCTCGACCCCCACCGAGGCGGGGACGCCGCCGTACGCGGTCGAGATCGTCTGGGGGTTGAAGACCTGGTGGACGGGTCCGTACGCCACCACCCGGCGGGCGAGCACGAGCAGCCGGTCGTACAGCCCGCCCACGGTCGCGAGGTCGTGGTTGACGACGACGACGGTCGCCCCCTCGTCCCTCAGCTGTCGGATCTGGCGGCGCAGCAGCTGCTCGGTGAGCGCGTCGATCCCGGCGAAGGGCTCGTCGAGCAGGAGGAGGCGGGCCTGCTGGGCGAGGGCCCGGGCCAGGAAGACCCGTTGCTGCTGTCCGCCCGAGAGCTCCCCGATCTGACGCTGGGCGAAGTCGGTCATGCCGACGCGGTCCAGCGCTTCGGCGACGAGCTCGTGGTCCCTCTTGCGCGGTCGTCGTCCGAGCCCCAGGTGGGGGTACCGGCCCATCGTCACCACCTCCGAGACGACGGCCGGATAGTCCCAGTCGATCTCCGAGCGCTGGGGCAGGTAGGCGATCTGGGACCGGACGGCGTCCACCGCTCGTCCGTCCACGCGGATCTCCCCCGAGTCGGCCGAGACCAGGCCGAGGACGGCCTTGATGAGCGAGGACTTGCCGGCTCCGTTCGGTCCGACGATCCCGCAGACCTCCCCCGGGCCGCACGAGAACCGGACGGACCGAAGGGCGGGAGCCCCGCCGTAGGAGACGGTCAGGTCCCGGACGTCGAGCCTCACCCTCGCGTCCTCCCACCGAGCCCGGACACGATCGCCCGCACGTTGGCGCGCATCATCCCGATGTAGGAGTCCGCGCCGCTCCCGGGCTCCCCGACCGAGTCGCCGTAGAGCGGCTCTCCGACCTCGACCCCGGCATCGCGCGCCACGCGCTGCATGATCCTGGGGTTGACGGTCGTCTCGATGAACACGGTTGGTACGGCGTGCGCCTTCACGTCGTCCACCAGCCGGGCCACCTCCTCGGCGGACGGCTCCCGCTCCGTGGAGATGCTCCAGATCGTGCCGACCACGTCGAGCCCGTACCGCTGTCCGAAGTAGCGGAAGGCGTCGTGGGTCGTCACGAGCTTCCGGTTGGGAGCCGGTATCGTCCCCACCTGCTCGGAGATCCAGGCGTCGAGCTCGTCCAGCTCGCGAAGGTAGGCGTCGGCGTTGTCGCGGTAGGTCTGGGCGCCCGCTGGGTCGAGCTCGACGAGGGCGTCGCGGGCGTTCGCCACGTAGCCGCGGGCGAGGTGGGGGTCCATCCAGAGGTGGGGATCGGGGTCCCCGCTGTACTGACCGGTCTGCGTGATCGTCGCGTCCAGGCCCTCGGTGAGCGTCACCACCCGGCTGCCCTCGATCAGCCGGTCCAGCCAGCGCTCCAGGCCGAGGCCGTTGCGGAAGACGACATCGGCCTCGGCCACCCGGCGGGGGTCCGACGGGACCGGCTCGTAGGTGTGAGGGTCCCCGCCGACGTGCACGATCGGCTCGACATCGATCCGGTCGCCGGCGACCGCGGCGACGAAGTCGGACAGGATGCTGATGGTGGCGACGGCCTTCGGGCGGGCGTCGTCGTCGGGGGCCGTGGAGGGCGCGCAGCCGGCCGCGACCACGAGAAGCAGCGCCAGGGCCCGGCTCACCGTCGTCCACCCCCGTCCACCGTCGAGACCTTCACGGCCGCGGCCAGTCGCCTACCCAGCGCGTGCTTGCGCCGTCCCGCTCGCACCCATACCGGACCCCCGAAGGGAGCCTGCTCGACGACGTCGAGGGCGACGCCGGGAACGATCCCGAGGTCGCCCAGGTACCTGAGTGCGTCCGGGTCGCGGTCGGACACCCGCTCGACCCGCACCCGTCCGGGGCCGGCTTCGTTCAACCCGGTGAAGGCGCGTTCGACGTGCTTGCCGCGACGAGGGGGGATCGGGTCGCCGTGTGGGTCGTGGGTGGGGTTGCCCAGCGCGGCCGCGATCCGCTCGATCAACCGATCGCTGATCGCGTGCTCGAGCACCTCGGCCTCGGCGTGGACCTCGTCCCACGGCACCCCCAGCGCCTCGTGCAGGTAGGTCTCCAGGAGGCGGTGGTGGCGGATAACGTCGAGCGCCGCCGTCTCGCCCTCCGGGGTGAGGGTCACCCCTCTGTGCCGCTCGTGGCGGACCAGGCCGCGTCCGGCCAGACGCCGGACCATGGCCGAGACGCTGGCCGGGGAGACCCGGAGTCGGTCGGCTATCTCGCCGGTCGTGGCGACCGAGCCGTCCTCGGCCAGGACGTAGATCGTCTTCAGGTAGTCCTGGACGGCCTCACTGGCCGCGCTCACCTGGGTAGCCATGTCTAAGTACCATTTTAGACACGGCTAAAATTTCTTGTCATCCCGAGCAGGACGGTCGGCTCCCGAACGAGCGCTCGTTGGCCACCAGGTCGAACGTGTCGGCGGGGTTGCGAGAGTCGATGAGCGCCAGCTCGGCCGGACCCGCGCGGGTGCAGGAGATGCGCACGGTGGCGTAGCCCCCGTCGTCGGCCCGCAGGACCGGCTCCCCCACGACCGACAGGTTCGCGCCCGGTTGGAGCCGGAAGGTCCCGAAGGCAGCGCGCGGAGCCCGGTCCCCGTCGCGGCATCTGTCGCCCACCCCGAACCTGAGGTCGACCGTCTGCCCCACCGGCCAGCCGGGACCGGTCGAGCTGAAGACGGGCGGGATCGGCGCATGGCGATGCTGCCAGTCGGCCCGCATCGTCCCTTCGGTCACCCGGCCGGGCACGATGCGGCCGTTCCCGGACGCCCCGTAGGTGACCAGGATCGAGTCCGTGCAGCCGACCCGGACCTGGAACCGGTAATCGCCGACCGGGCCCGCCACCCGGACCCTCCCCCGGTCGTCGCTGGTCGCCGTCTGGGGAGCTGGACCGTCCACGACGACCGGGACGCCGGAGGGGTTGCGTCCGTTCTGGTCGACGAGCGTGATGACGAAGGCGGGCTCCGGTTCGGCCGCGGGAGGCGGCTCGGTCGCCTCGGGCTCCACGACGGGTTCCGCCGTCGCGTCCACCGGCACCTCGACCCCGGACCCCACCTCGTTGGAGCCCGGCTCCGGCGTCGGAGCGCGACGGGCGAGCCCGGTGCATCCGGAGACGGCGACCGCGGTGAGCGCGACGGCCAACGC
>DATLFR010000199.1 GCA_035540895.1 Actinomycetota bacterium
TCTACGAGCGGAGCTCCACCGACTCGAAGGCATCCTCCTTCTCCACATGGGCGGGGCCGCCCGGGAGGAAGGTGAGGCATCCCTCAGGCGGGCAGCAGCGACCGCGCGAAAGGTGGGCAGTACGCTCCTCCTCCGGCGTGCAGAGGAGAGCCAGCAAGCGCTGAACCGCGCTCGATGAAGCCGACGGATCCTGACTGCATCGCCCTGATCCGGAGGGGTTCCGCGCCCCCGATGGCGGCTGCCAGCAGCTCGCGTGTAGAGGCCTCCGAAGATCGCCGAGGTGTAGCATCAAGGGGCTGGATGCGCCGTTCTGGGGCGAGGAGGTCATCCGCTGTGACAGCGGTGAACAGCAGCCCACACCGGCGTTCCCGCAGGTAGATGCGCGCCGGTAGCTCAGGGGACAGAGCGGCTGCCTTCTAAGCAGCGGGTCGGGGGTTCGAATCCCTCCCGGCGCACCTTCTCCACGTCCGTGGCACCGCCGGCACCTGTCGAGGCCACCCCCAGCGCCGATGCTCGGAACCTGTCTGGCAGGGACCCATGGGCGCTGCTGTAGCGGTCGGGCACCCGAGAAGGGGCGGGTGTCGGCCGGCGATGAACCTCCGGGCCGCGATGCGTGGCTCCGGACGCCGACCCTGCAGCTACCGGGTGAACCCGGTGCTGGAGGCGCCGCAGGTCGTCCCCACGCAGGCGCGAGCCCAGAGCTCGTAGTTCCCAGGAGGCAGGGCCGCCGTCGAGAGGCTGCCCGAGAAAGAGCCGTTCCCCAGGAGCGCCGGCACTTCGAACTCGACCTCCCGCTCGGGGACGCCGGCCGGGGCGATCCCGAGGTCGACCTGCTCGCGCGGGATCGAGGCCGACGGGAGCTGCATCTGGTCCAGGGTGCTGACCCCTCCCGTCAGTGCGTCGCCGAGCGCGCTCGTGACGTGGACGTCCGTGATCTGCGCACCCGAGGAGGCGGCGATGTCCTGAAGCGTGAAGCTCCCGATGATCTCGTCCCCGGTGCTTCCGTAGCTCCCGGTCATGTGCAGGGTCTCGCGGCAGGTCGGGTCGCACCTCCACAGCCCGATCAGCGGCTTGGGCGGGTATCCGGGCTCCTCGACGTTCCCACGGATCGCCCGCACCTCCCACCGGCGGCCGTTCACCGAGAAACGCAGCGTGTGCACCACGCCGGGTGCGCCTGCGACGCCCGGGATCACGTAGTTGGAGCCCACGGCCGAGGTGCTCGAGCTCGGGAGGGCTTCCACCGACATGCGGACCAACAGGTCCTTCTCCTCCGGGCGGTAGACGATCGAAGCCATGCGCAGATCCCCGCCGAGATCCGCACCCGGGTCCACGGCGTCGTCGGCCGGGTCCTCCGCCCGGGTCAGGACCTCCCCGGCGAGACCGGCCCAACCGGACGCGCTGACCGTGTCGCCTTCGACGGATAGGCCGATCTCGCCTATCCCGGTCGCCGGGCCCCTGTCCCTTCGCCACACCTGGGTGCCGGTGTTGAACGCCACGGATCGCCCGTCGGCGGAGATGGCGGGGGCATTGGCCCACGACGCCGCCGGCAGCGGACCCCCGTCGGGGCCGAGGGAGACGAGCTCGGTCTGCCGCGTCGAGCGATCGTGGACGTAGACCCGTTCGAGGTAGTCGGCCGCCCCCGGTACCAGGTTCGTCGAGTGGCTCGCGAAGGCCACGAACCGTCCGTCGGGCGTGATGTCGGTCCACGTCGCGCCGTGGCTAGCCTCCTCACCGAAGCTGGAGACCGAGACCCGCTCCGTCCGGCCGAGCTCCCGGTCGCGCACGAACGCGTCGAAGCAGGTGTTGGAGCCGAGGAAGCCCGTGACCTTGGTCCCGGACGAGTTGTGGTCTTCCGGGACGAGGTTGGAGGCACAGCTGTAGAAGGAGATGAAGCGACCATCACCGCTGATCGCCGGCGAGTAGGACACGTAGTTCGCCTCGCTCTCATCGCCGGCCACGCTCACCCGCTCGGTCGCTTCCCTCTGCCTGTCCCGCACGAAGATGTCCCAGGACGCGTTCAGGTCGCCCTCGACGAGGTCGTGCATCTGCGTCTCGAAGGCGACGTAGCGCCCGTCGGCGCTGATGTCGGACGTGATGCCGTAGGTGCACACGCCCTCGCTGGTCTCTCCGCTCGGGGTAACGGTGATGTGCTCGACGGCACCGCTCTCGAGGTCCTTCAGCACGATCTCCTGGCACAGGTTGTCGTCGCCCGGAACGAACGGGGCGCCGTTGGTGCTGAAGGAGATGTATCGGCCGTCGGCACTCATCGAGGGCGAGACCGCGTCCCGGGTCGCCTGCTCTCCCGAGGGCCCCACAGATGCCCTGCGCGTCTCACCGGTCTCCCGATCGTGGACGAAGACATCGACCATGCCGTTCGTGTCTCCCGGAACCAGATTCGATGCCTCGCTCTCGAAGGCGACGTAGCGTCCGTCGGCGGAGATCGACGGCCAGTACGAATGCCCGTCGGCCCCTGCTCCCTCGGTTGTGACCGAGACCCGCTCGGTCACTCCCGTGACCGTGTCGCGAACGAACACGTCGTAGGCGTCGTTCTCGTCGCCTTCGACCAGATCCACGAGAAGGGTGTCGAAGGCGACGAACCTGCCGTCCGGAGTGATGGCGACGCGGCTGTCCCCCCGACGGCCGGTGAACTCCACCGGCCCCGTCCCGGGCTCCCCCTCCGGGGTCACCGTGATCCGCTCGGTACGCCCGGGCCGCTGGTAGGCGTCGGCCGGGCTGACCGTCGCCACCATGAGGACCGCGCTCAGGCTGACCACCACCCGCGCCCGGCTCCCCTGCCGATACGGACGGGCGCGCCGCAGAGACCTCGCGTGGAGAGCCATGCCCGGTGCTTTCGACACAGGGGATCCGGACCCCTGTGTGCAGATGCACAATCCGAGCTACTGGAGCGCTGGAGATGCCGGAAGGATCCGGGCTACGGACTCGAGGAAGCGAACCTCGTCGGGGCCAGCGTCGAGCTCGCCCCGCCGGATGCTCTCCAGCAGAGCGCTGACCAGCGTCGCGATGTCCCGGCCATCGAGATCCGTCTCCCGGCTTCCCTCTTCGCTCATGCCTCAAGTGTGAGGGGAGCGAGGCAGTACCACCATAGGCAGACCTGGCGGGATCCGAGTAGTCCCTGCGGAACAGGGGGATGGCCCCTCCGGGCCACGTTCGGCCTGTCCCCGAACCCGTTCAGCTCGTGCCGGGCTCCTCCCTCTGGTAGATCCACATCGACTGAGGCTCCACCCCGTCCCCCAGCACACCTCCGGCGATGTACGTCTGACCCGGCGTCCGTCCATCGAACACGAGATGCTGGATCTCTTCGCAGATGTTGCACTCCGGGTCTTTCGGGAGACCATCGTCGTCGATCTGCCACGACGACCCGCCGTTGCGCGTGACCACCAGGTCCCCGTCGATGCTGAGCGAATACACGGTGTTCGCGTCCCAGGGGCTCACCTCGATCTCGAAGGTGTGCTTGATGGCCCCCCCGATGCGGATCTGCCCGACGGAGACCCAGTTTCGCCCGCCGTTGTCACTGCGGAACACGCCGTCGGAGGTCAGCGCCCAGGCGCGATCGGGATGGGCGTCGGTGTAGAACGCGCGGTAGACGTTCCCGGTGATGCCGACGCCCTGCACCCACGTGGCGCCCGCGTCCTCCGAGACGTGGACGCCTCGCGTGAACGCACCGGCGATGACGCGGTTCGGGTTCCGCCCGGACACGTCGAGGTTGTAGATGTTCACGCCCGCGTCGAGGATCGGGCGCCCCCACGTCGTCCCTCCGTCGATG
>DATLFR010000200.1 GCA_035540895.1 Actinomycetota bacterium
AGCGAGGCCCGCGAGGGCCAGCGCGGCCCCCGCGGCGACCATCGAGACGAGCAGGACGGTGTCGGCGGGCATCGGTTAAGCGTGCGCTATACTCCGCCGGTCCGGGCGCCTGAGCCCGGCTCGACGAGCCACAACACGGTACCTAGGAGACGTGGATGGTCGATGCACGGGGCGGCGCCGAGAGCCGGGTGGAGCCCGACCTCGCGGCGCGTCAGGCGGCGATCGCCGCGGTCGCCTGGCTCGTCATCGCCGTCCTCGTGCACGTCGCCGCGCATGCCCGTCTCCTGTTCCCGGAGGCGCTGGATGGCGTCGCCCTGCTGTCCTACGGGCGGCTTCGGCCGATCGCGGACAACGCCTTCCTGTTCGGCTGGCTGGCGACCGCTGCTATCTGCGCCATGTTCGCCATAGTGCCGCGGGCCGTCGGCGCGCAGCTGCACAACGAGGTCCTCGGGGCGACCGCCGTGATCTGGTGGCACCTGGTGATGTTCGCGGGCGTGGCGACGCTGTTGCTGGGCATGAATCAGGGCCGGCCGCTCGCTGAGCTCCCGCTCGGCGTCGATATCGGGTTGCTGCTCCTCTCGCTCCTCGTCTTCTACAACGTCGCGATGACCGCCGTGCGGCGCAACGAGCATCGCCTCTACGTCTCGGTCTGGTACCTGCTCGCGGCTGCGCTGATGCTCCCGGTGTTGATCGCGACGGGGAGCGTGATCCTCTCCGGGGTCCGAGACGCCCTCGTCGGTGCTTTCTACCTGGGCGGCCTGGAGTTCCTGTTCCTCATCCCGGTCTCCCTCGGGATCGCCTACTACGTCGTTCCCGCCTCGACCGGCAACGCGGTCCCGTCGCGCACCCTGGCCTCCATCGGCTTCTGGACCCTGATCTTCGTAGGGGGGTTCACCGGGGTCCGGTACCTCGTGAGCGGGCCGATACCGCTGTACCTGCAGGCGATCGCCGTCGCGATGACGGTCGTGGCACTCGTCCCGGTCCTGACGGCAGCGGCCAACGTCGTGGGGGCCGCGCGCGGGAGGTGGGACCTGGTCGGCCGGCCCTCTGCCGTCCGGTACGCGGTCACCTCGGTCGTCGCCCTGGTGGTGTGGACGGCCCTGTCGGCGGTGACGGCGGTGCCGTCCGTCTCCCGGCTCGTCGGGCTGACGAGCTGGACGGCGGGTCTGCGGACGATCGTCCTGGCGGTCGTCTCGTCCTTCGCCGCCTTCGCCCTCCTCGTGTACGTGTACCCGCTACTCGTCGGGCGCACGTGGGCCTCTGAGCGGGCCGCCTCCTTCCACTTCTGGGGTTCGCTGGCGGGAGCGCTGACCGTGGCCGGCTCCCAGATGGCGGCCGGGCTCGTCCAAGGGTCACTCGCCCTGGCCGCGTCGCGGTCCGGTGAGTCCGCGGCGGGACAGGCGGTCGCCGGGGAGCTGGGGTTCGTGATGCGGGGGTTCCACTGGGTACAGCTCGCGGGGTGGCTGCTGTTCGGAGCCGCCCAGTTCGCCCTGGCCTGGAACGCGGCCCGGACCGCTCGGGCCGGGGAGCCGGTGCAGCTGTACGCGATGGCGGCGCCGACGGTCGGGAGCCGGGCGTGAGCAAGAGGCGCCGCGTCACCGAGCGGGTGGGCGTGCTGCTCGCGGGGGTGCTGCTCCTGGTGTCGGCGGGTCTCGGCGCCACCGTGGTGATCCCCACCCTGGACGAGGCGATGGGGGAGACCACGGGCCACGCCCGGACGTACGAGGAGGACGCGCCGGGGCTGGCCGGGATGCGCGTGTACGAGCGCGAGGGCTGCTGGTACTGCCACACCCAGCAGGTGCGGCGGACGATCACGGACACCGCCCTCGGGGACCGTCTGGAGGCGGGCGACTACGACGGGCAGTCGCCCGCGATGCTCGGACTGGAGCGGAGCGGACCGGATCTCACGCACGCAGGAACGCGGTTCCCCAACGGTGGTGAGCTGAGACGGTCGGTCACGGGCGGCTCCGTGCACACCTACGGTCACCTGACCGACCGCGAGCTGGACGCGCTCGTCGCTTACCTCCAGTCGCTGCGGTGACGCCGGCGGATTACGCCGCGTCGGTGGGTTACCTCATGGCGGCGGCGGGCGCCATGCTGGGGGTCTGGGCGATCGTCGTGAAGCCGTGGCGCGCCTACGAGGTGGAGGACGACCCCGAGGACGGGGCTACGCCCGACGGTCCGCAGGACCGATGAACTCGATCGACCGGACGGTGCGACGGAACGCCGGGAGCCCCTTGTTGAAGGCGGCCCGGTCGTTGGGGAACGCGGCCCGGTAGACGATCAGGACACGGCGGGACGGGAAGATCACTGCTTCCTGAGGTCCGGCCGTCGCGGGTCCCTCGTAGGACAGGACGACCGCCTTCTCACCGTTCACCGTCCACTCCTCGACCTTGGCTCCCACGCCTCCCTCGCGCAGCCGCTCCCGGTAACCGTCCGGCGTCTGGTCGGAGCTCAGGTAGACGTCGAAGACGGCGGTGGCCGTCCCCGGCGCGTCGTCGGTGTCCGACGCCGCCGTCCCCTGGGCCAGCTGGAAGCTGTCGGATGACCTGCGGGTCACCTGCCAGCCCTCGGGGACGTCCATCCGGACCGGGCCGAACGTCGTGGACGAGGCGCACGCGCCCAACAGGACCAGCACGGCTCCCGCGGCCCAGAGAAGCCGCCTCATCACGGCTCCCACCTGAACGTCCGCACGGCGACGAGGGTCGCGGCCACCGCCCAGGCGGTGAGCGTCCAAAGGACCCGCGACCCGATGGGACCTCCCCCGAGCGCGGCCCTCAGGCCCGTGGCGAGCGGTTCGGCCGGTAGTACCCGGGCGACGGTCTGCAGCGCGACCGGCAGCCGCTCGACGGGGGCCACGACACCGCCCAGCAGGAGCATCACGAGGAAACCTCCGTTCGCGGCGGCCAGGTTCGTCTCGGCCCGCAGCCGGCCCGCCAGCGAGAGGCCGATGCCGGCGAAGGCGCACGCGCCCAGGGCCACGATGCCCGCCGCCGCGGGAGTGGGGGAGGGCCGCCACCCGAGCGCGAGTGCCGTCAGGGCGATGGCCGCGATCTGCACGGCCAGGGTCACGACGACGGTGAGGAGCTTCGACGCGAACAGCCCTTCGCGCCCCAGAGGGGTCGCGCCGAGTCGCTTCAGCACCCCTTGCTGCCTCTCGAAGCCGGTCGCGATCCCTAGCGCGACCATGGCGCTGGAGATCACGGCCAGGGCGATCACCCCGGGAGCCAGGAAGTCGACGGGCTTCCCGCCGAGCGCGGGGAGGATGTCCAGCGTCGCGAAGAACACCAGGATCCCGAGGGGGATCACCATCGTCACGAGCAGGCCCTCGCCGCGCCGGAGCGCCAGGACGAGCTCCGTCCGCGCCATCGCGCCGACCCCCCTCATCGGTCCCCCGCCCCCTCGGTCAGCTGCAGGAAGACCTCTTCGAGGGTCCGGCTCCCCGTGGTGAGCTCGACCATGAGCACGCCCTGACGGGCGAGGCTAGCCGCCAGCCGAGCGACCACCTCGGGGGTCGCCCTGACCTCGACGCGGTAACCGTCCGCGTGGGTGCCCGAGATGTGGACGCCCGCGGCGCGGCCGATCTCCTCGACGTCGGGGGGCCGGTCCGTCCGGAACCTGAGCTCGGCCGCCGGGGACGAGGCGACGAGGTCCCTGGGTGGTCCGAGGGCGACCATGCGCCCGTGATGGAGGATAGCGACGCGGTCGGCCACCCTCTCGGCCTCGTCCAGGAGGTGGGTCGTGAGCAGGACGCTCGCGCCCCGGTCCCGCAGCTCCCGGATCACCTCCCAGGTGCGGGCGCGGGTGCCGACGTCCATCCCGACGGTGGGTTCGTCACAGAACAGGAGGCGTGGCCGCCCGACGAGGGCGAGCGCGAGCGAGAGACGCTGCTTCTCGCCCCCGGACAGCGCGCGGTAGGGCGTGTGCGCGCGCGGGTGCAGCTCGAGGCGTTCGAGCAGGACATCCGGATCCTCCGGGTCCGCGTACATGGAGGCGAACAGGCGCAGGGCTTCCCGCGGTCGGATCTGGGACTGGAGTGCCGAGTCCTGCGGCATCACGCCGACGCAGGCGCGCAGCGCCTTCGTGTCCGGCGGCCGCCCCAGGACGGCGACCGCGCCCGCGTCCGGCCGTCTGAACCCCTCGCAGATCTCGATCGTGGTCGTCTTGCCGGCGCCGTTCGGTCCGAGGAGCGCGAAGATCTCCCCGGCGGCGACGGAGAAGGACACCCCGTCGACGACGACACGGCCTCCGTACCTCTTCACGAGACCGTCGACCCGCAGCGCCTCCGTCATGCCTCTCGTTCCGAGACATCCTGCGCGAGCTCCGTGAGGGCGTCCGCTACCTCACTCCCGATCACGGCGGCGTCCAGCGCCGCGCGAGCCTCCGCGGCCAGGTCGGCGATCAGGCCCAGGGTGTGGTCGAGCGCTCCCGTCTCGCGGAGCACCTCTCGCAGACGGTCGGCATCGTCGGGGGTGAGGTCGGGACGTCCGAGCGCTCGGTCGAGGAGGGCCACCTGGGCCGCCGTGCCGGTCGCGCGAGCCCGGGCGACGAGGACCGTCTGCTTGCCCTCGCGGAGGTCACCGTCGCGCTCCTTCCCGGTGATCGACGGGTCCCCGAAGACGCCCAGGACGTCGTCGCGGAGCTGGAACGCCTGGCCCAGGGGCGATCCGTACCCGGCCAGGACCCGCTGTACATCGGGGTCGTCTCCGCCCAGGTCCGCGCCGATGGACAGCGGGTAGGCGACGGTGTACCCACCCGACTTCAGGGTGGCTATCCGCCGCGCCTCCCCCTCGGTGACCCGGCCCAGGTGTGCCGCGTCCAGGTCGAGCATCTGTCCGGCGATCGCTGCTGCGCGCATGGAGTCGAACCTCAGGCGGGCCCGGGCCAGGACATCGGACGCGAACCCCGAGGACGCGAGCAGCCTGTCGGCCAGGACGAGTGCGAGGTCCCCGGTCAGAACCGCTGCGGCCACCCCCATCTGCTGTGGATCGGACCGGCCCCCTTGGGAGGCGCCGGCGAACGCCTTCCACGTGGCCGGCCTCCCGCGCCGCACCTCCGAACGGTCCATGACGTCGTCGTGGATGAGCGCGAACGTGTGGACGAGCTCGAGGGCGGCGGAGGCGGCCACGATCTCGTCGGACGGGGCCGCTCCCGTCGCGCGGTACCCCCAGAAGCAGAAGGTGGGACGGAGCCGCTTCCCTCCGGCCGCGACCACCGCGCCTATCTCGTCGAGCAGGGGGTGGGCCCCCTCGTCGAGGTGATCGCGCTGCGATGCGAGGAACCGTTCGAGGGCGACGTCGATCAGGTGCCGGAGGTCGGTTCGGGTGACGACCATGCGCCTCAGTGTCCTCGCTGGGGAGATGCGGCGCTACCGCGGACGCGCCGGTGCGCTACCGTATCCGCGCGTCCCACTCGCGTCCATGGAGCGACCACGTTGACCTCCTTCCGCCGTCTGGCTGCCTGCACGGCCGCGGCTACGCTCATCCTCGTCGCGGCCGGCGGACTCGTCCGGGCGACCGGCTCCGGGCTCGGCTGCCTCGACGAGTGGCCCAGGTGCTACGGGTCGTGGGTGGCCCCGGACCACTTCCACGGGATCATCGAGTACTCGCACCGGGCGATCGCGGGCGTCGTAGCGCTGCTGGTCCTGGCGCTCGGGGTGGTAGCCGCGCGCCGCGCGCGCCACGATCGCGGACTGGTCGTCGCGTCGGTGGCGGCGGTACCGCTGGTGGTCCTGCAGGCGCTCCTGGGCCGGGTCGTGGTCACCACCCACCTGCACGCGGCCTACGTAACCGCCCATCTCGTCCTCGCGATGCTGCTCGTCGCCCTGACCACGGGGGTCTGGGTCCGGGCCTGGGCGGGACGGCCCGAGGGTGCGACCGATGCCCGGTCCGTCCGGATGTCCACGGCCGCGGCGATCGCCACCTTCACCTTGCTCGTGGCCGGCGCGCTGGTGCGGGAGCGGGGAGCCGGGCTCGCCTTCGGAGACTGGCCGCTCTTCGACGGCTCCCTCGTCCCACCACTCGGGAGCCAGGCCGAGCAACTGCAGGTCCTGCACCGGGTGCTCGCGGCGCTCGTGTTCGGACACGTGGCCGCCACCTTCTTCCTCCTCCGCGGGGACGTGCGCCGGCCCGTCCGGGTCCTGGCCTGGGCCAGCGTCCTGCTGTTCACGGCGCAGGTGCTGATCGGGGGCGCGAACGTCGTGAGCCGCCTCGCCCCGGCGGCCGTCCTCGCCCACGTCGCCGTGGGCGGGGCTGCCTGGGCCGCCGTGGTCGGGCTCGCCGTGGCGTCGAGATCGGGTGCGGGGGGAGCGAGGGAGGGGTCCGCAGCGCGCGGCCGGGAGGCCGTCCGCAGGTCCGACGGCGGGCTGTCCGACCGGGTCCGCGCGTACGTGCAGCTCACGAAACCCCGGATCATCGTCCTCCTGCTCGTGACGACCATCCCGGCGATGATGCTGGCCGCGCGCTCCGTGCCGCCGATGGGCCTGGTGCTGGCGACGCTCGCGGGCGGTCTGCTCACCGCGGGCAGCGCGAACGCGATCAACCAGTTCCTGGAGCGAGACATCGATACCAGGATGGCCCGCACGAAGGGCCGGCCCCTGGCCTCCCACCGCGTGGAGCCCGGCCGCGCGCTCGTCTTCGGTGTGGCTCTCGGGGTCATCGGGACCGCCTGGCTGGCGGTGACCGTCAACCCGCTCGCCGCCGCCCTCTCCGCCTCGGCGATCCTCTTCTACGTCGGGATCTACACGGTGCTGCTGAAACGCTCCACCCCCCAGAACATCGTCATCGGCGGGGCGGCCGGCGCCGCCCCGGTCCTCGTGGGGTGGGCGGCGGTCACGGGCTCGGTCTCACCCGCGGCCTGGGTCCTGTTCGCGATCATCTTCTTCTGGACGCCCCCCCACTTCTGGGCGCTCGCGGTCCGGTACCGCGAGGACTACGCAGCGGCGGGCGTCCCGATGCTGCCGGTCGTGGAGGGTGTCCCCGAGACCGCCCGGCAGATCCTCCTCTACTCGGTGGTGTGCGCCGGTGTGACCCTGGTCCTGCTCCCGGTCGGGGGGATGGGCCTCCTGTACGCGGCGGCCGCGCTCGGACTGGGAGCCGGTCTCGTCTGGCTGTCCTGGAGGCTCCTGGCCGAGCCGACGTCCGACTCGGCGATGCGGTTGTTCAGGTACTCGATCAGCTACCTCGCCCTGCTCTTCCTGTCGATAGCCGTCGACAGCGTGGTCGCTTAGGTTGTCGCGATGTGCCGCTTGTGTTGTCATGGCTGGCGCCTTCACGCGGTGACCGCCGGACGATGAGAGGGGAACGGATGCACGCATGGGGTCGCAGGCTCCGGACGAGCGGAGCCCTGCTGGTGTTCGGCGGTCTGTCGGCCTGCGCCGACCCGAACGCGCAGGGACGCGGCCTGCTCGAGGGCCGCAACGCCGTCTTCGCGCTCTCGGCCATCTTCGTAGCCGCAGCGGTCGGGCTCATCCTCGGACTGGTCGCCCTGGACCGGGTGCTTCAGAACCGGCGTCGGCTCGCCGAGCTGGGCGCGACGCCGGAGGCGGAGCCCGAGGGCGAGGAGGCCGAGGAGGTCGTCGCCGGGATCCGGGTCGCCAACGCGCGCGTCCCCCGCTGGCTGTACGCGGCCTACCTGGTGCTCCCCCTCTTCGCGCTCGGATACGTCATGAACGCTGCGGAGCTCGCCCCCCGGGCCGCCGAGGAGACGGACGGCACGCCCGCTCCCGTCGGTCCCGCCCGCGAGATCGTCGTCGTCGCCCAGAACGTCCAGTTCGACTCGGAGCGTTACGTCGTCGCGGCGAACACGGAGATCAAGCTCACCCTGGACAACCGAGACAGCGTCCCTCACGACTGGACCCTCTTCACCGACGAGAGCGCTGCCGAGCAGCTCTTCAAGACCGACGTCATCACGGCGGCGACACGTGACTTCACGTTCACGGCCCCCGCCCCCGGGACGTACTACTTCCACTGCACGGTCCATCCGGCGATGGACGGCGAGCTCGTCGCGGAGGAGCCCACCTCGGCCCCCGACGCCGGGGCCCAGTACACGACCGAGGTCGCGGCCGTGAACATCCAGTTCGACACCGACGAGATCGTGCTGCCCGCCGACTCCCAGCACGAGCTGCAGTTCGTCAACGAGGACACCGTCCCCCACAACATCTCGATCTACGATTCCGCCGCCCTGACGAACACCATCTTCGAGGGCGAGCTGATCACCGCGGGGGAGACGACCTATCAGATACCCACCCCCCCGGCCGGGGAGTACTACTTCCACTGCGACGTCCATCCCGCGATGAAGGGGACGGTTCGGGTCGAGTAGCGGCGCAGGCCGCTTAGACTCGTCCCCCATGCGTTACGACGTCGTCGTGGCAGGAGGGGGACCCGCCGGGTCTTCGGCTGCCTGGCGCGCCGCCACCGCGGGAGCGCGGGTCCTGGTGGTGGACAAGGCGGTCTTCCCGCGGGATAAGCCGTGCGGCGACGGACTGACGCCGCGGGCGGTCCGCTCGATCGCCGATATCGGACTCGGCAACGAGCTGAAGGCCTTCCACCGGGTGGACATCCTCCGCGTCCACGGGGCGGGCCGGGTGCTCGAGTTCGGGTGGCCGTCCTCGGAGGGGTTCCCCCCCTACGGGTACGTCGTGGCCCGGACCGACCTCGACGAGCTGATGCTCCGCCACGCCCAGGCGGCCGGGGCCGAGGTCTGGGAAGGCGCGACCGTGCGAGGACCCGTGACCCGCGACGGCGTGGTGACCGGCGTGGTCATCCGACGGGAAGGCCGCGATGTGGAGGTGGCGGCGGGCTCCGTCGTCGCGGCGGACGGTGCGTCCTCCACGCTCGCGCGGACGGTCGGTCTGGTCCGCGACCCGCGTTACCCGTTCGGGATCGCGATCCGCGCGCACTTCCCGAGCTCCCGTCCCGACGACAACGCGATCGAGAGCCACCTCGAGATCCGCGACCCGGACGGTACCTG
>DATLFR010000201.1 GCA_035540895.1 Actinomycetota bacterium
GTCGGGGGGTGGGGGGTGGTGCCCGCGCCGCTCGGCAGTCCTCGCTCCCTCGCCCCGCTGCGCGCGGCTCCGGTCGCTGCGGAACTCGCTCTCGGACACCACCCCCCACCCGAGAACCCGTGCTCCCTCAGTTGGGTGGGAGGTGCGTGTGGTGGTCGGTCGCTGCTTGGAAGGCCGCGCCGATCACGCACAGCGTCTCCTCCGTGAAGGGCGCCCCGACCAGCTGGATGCTCAGGGGGAGTCCTTCCGGCGTGTGACCGGCTGGCAGGGAGAGGCCGGGTAGGCCCGTGACGTTGATGGGTAGGGTGAACCGGGTCGCGCCTCCCGTGTGGGTGTCGAGCGTGCCTCCTTCCACCTCGATCTCGTACTCCTCAACGCCGGGGGCCGGGAAAGGGGTGGTCGGGACGAGCAGCGCGTCGGCGGAGGTGAGCAGCCATTCGAGGTCGCGGCGCAGCCTCTGCGCCGCCTCGCGTGCCGCGACGTACTCGGTGCCGCTGACCGAGGCGCCGAACCCGAGCAGCATGCGCGTCTGGGGCGTCACTCTCTCATCGGATACGAGGTCGGGGTAGCGGTGGGCCGTCTCGGCGAACAGCAACGGGAGGAACCGTTCGCGGGTGCCGTCCAGGTCCGGGCCCTCCACCTCGTCCAGCTCCAGGCCGAGGGAGGCGAACGTGGTCGCCGCCTCCTCGAGCGCCCGACGCACCTCCGGGTGCAGTAGGCGTGTGAACGAGCGCGGGATGGTCAGGCGCAGCCGTTCGACGCGTTCCGGCGGCAGCGGCGGCGTCGCCGCCACCGACCACGCGTCGTCAGGGTCGAACCCAGAGATGGCACGCCACACGATGAGGCAGTCCTCGGCCGAGGCGGCCAGGGGTCCGGCCGTGTCACACGACGGCGTCATCGGCATCATCCCGCGGGTCGAGATGGCGCCGTGGGTCGGCTTGAGCCCGGTGACCCCGCAGAACGACGCGGGGATCCGGATCGACCCCCCGGTGTCCGAGCCCATCGCCATCGCCACCACCCCCGCGGCGACGGCGGCTCCCGAGCCACCGGACGACCCCCCGGGCACGCGCTCCGTGTCCCATGGGTTGAGGACCGGTCCGAACGAGGAGATCTGCGTCGTCGTGCCGCAGGCGAGCTCGTGCTGGTTCGTCTTGGCGACCACCACCGCTCCTGCCTCCCTCAGCGCGTCGACGACGGCGGAGTCGCGGGACGCCACGCGGTCGTGGAAGGCGGCGCAGCACCCTGTCGTGGCCACGCCTCGAACGTCGTAGAGGTCCTTCACGGCCACCGGTACGCCGTGCAGTGGGCCCGCGGGGGGTCCAGCGTCGAGCTCGCGGGCCTCGGCGAGGGCCGCCTCGTCCAGGATCGTCGTGAAGGCGTTCAGTCGGACCTGGGCGGCGTGGGCGGACGCCAGGGCCCGCTCGGTCAGCTCGACCGAGGAGACCGCTCCGTCGGCGACCGCCGCTACTTGCTCGGCCAGCGTACGCACGGAGTGAGGGTAGCCGAGGCGTGCAGGTCTGGTGCTAGGCTTGGGACGTGATCGCCAGCACGCGCCACCACGGCCCCCTGGGCCCCCGAGTAGCCGGCTAGTCCCCGGCCGCTCCTGCGCGTCCCTCACCCGAGCCGGCCGATCCGTCCGTCCGCCCGACACTTAGGATGACCGCCATGACCGACCTGCCCAAGCAGTACGAACCCGAAGGCGTCGAGGGTCGCTGGTACTCCCGGTGGCGCGAGGCCGGGTACTTCGCCGGTCAGACGGGAGCCGAGGGGGAGCCCTTCTGCGTCGTGATCCCGCCCCCGAACGTCACCGGGATCCTGCACATGGGGCACGCGCTCAACAACACGCTCCAGGACGTCTTCGTCCGGCGCGCGCGGATGCAGGGACGACCCACCCTGTGGGTGCCCGGCACCGATCACGCCGGCATAGCCACGCAGAACGTCGTCGAGAAGCGCCTGGCGACCGAGGAGGGGCTGACCCGCCACGACCTCGGACGAGAGGCCTTCCTGGAACGGGTCTGGGCGTGGAAGGACACCTACGAGTCGCGCATCCTGGGACAGCTCGAACGTCTGGGGTGCTCGTGCGACTGGGACCGGACCCGGTTCACGATGGACGCCGACCTCTCGAGGGCGGTCCGGACCGTCTTCGTCCGGCTCTTCGAGGAGGGCCGGATATACCGGGGGAACCGCATCATCAACTGGTGCCCGAGATGCACCACCGCGCTCTCCGACATCGAGGTGGTCTACTCCGACCGGGACGGGGAGCTGGTCACGATCCGGTACCCGCTGTCCGACGGCTCCGGACACATCTCGGTCTCGACGACCCGGGTCGAGACGATGCTGGGCGACACGGGGGTCGCGGTCCATCCCCAGGACGACCGCTACCGGCACCTGATCGGGCGGACCGTCACGCTCCCTCTCGTCGGCCGTGAGATCCCGATCGTCGCCGACGAGGCGGTCGAGCCCGGGTTCGGGACAGGCGCCGTCAAGATCACGCCGGCCCACGACCCCACCGACTTCGAGATCGGGGAGAGGCAGGGTCTGGACCAGGTCAACATCTTCGACGGGCAGGCCCGCGTGAACGCCAACGGGGGACGGTTCGAGGGCATGGACCGCTACGAGGCGCGGAAGGCGGTCAGGGAGGCCCTCGCGGCGGAGGGTCTGATCGAGCGTGAGGAACGTCCGTACATCCATTCGGTGGGCCACTGCGAGCGCTGCCAGACCGTGGTCGAGCCGTGGCTGTCCGAGCAGTGGTTCGTGTCCATGCGCGAGCTCGCTGCACCTGCCATCGACGCGGTCAGGTCCGGACGCGTCCGGCTCATGCCGGAGAGGTTCACGAAGGTCTATCTGGACTGGATGGAGAACATCCGGGACTGGTGCATCTCGCGCCAGCTCTGGTGGGGACACCGGGTCCCGGTCTGGTACTGCCCGGACGGGCACGCCACGACATCGATCACGGACCCCGACGCGTGCGCGACGTGCGGGAGCCGGGAGATCACGCAGGACCCGGACGTCCTGGACACGTGGTTCTCCTCGTGGCTCTGGCCCATCTCGACGCTGGGCTGGCCGGACGACACCGACGATCTCCGGTACTGGTACCCGACCACCCTGCTGGTGACCGGCTACGACATCCTCTTCTTCTGGGTGGCGCGGATGATCATGGCCGGCCTGCACTTCGGCCGCGAGGTCCCCTTCGGCGACGTCCTGCTGACCGGTCTGGTGCGCGACTGGGAAGGCAAGAAGATGTCGAAGTCGCTCGGGAACCAGATCGATCCCTTAGACCTCATAGACAGGTACGGGACGGATGCGGTCCGGTTCACGCTCTGCCGGGCCATGACTCCCGGTACCGACATGAACCTCAACGAGGACTGGATAGAGGGGTCCCGTCACTTCGTCAACAAGCTGTGGAACGCGTCCCGGTTCGTCCTGCACCACGTGGGCGCGGAGCTGCCGCCGAGGCCGGAGGGTGAGCTGGACCTGGGTGAGCGGTGGATCCTGTCCCGGCTCGCCCAGACCCAGGCCGCGGTCGACGGTGCCCTCGACGCGTTCGAGACCGCCGAGGCGGCGCGCACCCTGCACCAGTTCGTGTGGTCGGAGTTCTGCGACTGGTACGTGGAGATGTCCAAGCTCGCCCTGGCCGACCCAGCCCGTGCCCCGGCCGCGAGGTGGGTGCTCCACCACGTCCTGGAGAGGACCCTGCGGCTGCTGCACCCTGTCATGCCGTTCGTGACCGAGGAGATCTGGCAGCGGCTCCCACGGGAGGACGGGTCCGTCCCCTCGATCATGCTCGCGCCGTGGCCGGGAGTCGAAGGCGCCCTCGACGCTGAGGCCGAGGAGGCGATGTCGCTCATGCAGGACGTCATCGTCGAGATCCGTCGCTTCCGCCACGAGCACTCGATCCCTCCGCGTGCCCGGATGGAGGCGGTGGCCGTCGCGCCTCAGCCGGCGGCCGGCCTGTTGGATAAGCACCGGGGCTGGGTCGAGTCACTCGCGTGGCTCGAGGCCCTCCGGGTTGACGGACCGATGCCGGGGCCCGGTTGGTCGCGCATCGTCGCCGGGCCCGCCGAGGTCTGGCTGCCTCTCGCTGCCGTCGGCGACGTGGAGGCGGAGCGGGCTCGGCTCCACAAGGCCATCGACGAGGCCGAAGCGAAGGCCGAGCGGTCCCGCGCCAAGCTCGCCGACGACGGGTTCGTGACCCGGGCCCCCGCTGAGGTGGTCCAGAGGGTGCGCGAGCAGCTGTCCGAGCTCGAGGAGAGGATCGCCAAGATGCGCGTGCAGCTGTCCGAGCTCGGCGGCTGAGCATGGACCTCGCGGGAGCCGAGGCTTACCTGGCCGAGCGGATCGGGCTGGGCATCCGGCCGGGCAACGAGCGGATCGCCGCTCTCCTGGAGGCGCTCGGGCGCCCCCAGGACTCACTGCGAGCCATCGCCGTCGCCGGCACGAACGGCAAGTTCTCGGTCGCGTCGATGACCTCTTCGGTGCTCGAGTCGCTGGGGCTCGTGGTTGGGCTGTACACGTCCCCGCATATCGGATCGGTCGTGGAGCGGATCCGTATCGCCGGCTCCGACGTCTCAGGAGACGCGTTCGGCGGCCTCCTGGCCTACCTCTCCCCGTACATCGAGCTGGTGGAGGCCGAGCGCGGGGACCGCCTCACCTACTTCGAGACCATCACCGCGATGGCCATCGAGGCCTTCTTCGACCGGGCCGTCCACGTAGCCGTGCTCGAGGCGGGCCTGGGAGGGGAGTGGGACGCGACGAACGTGGTGGATGCGGAGGTCGCGGTCGTCACCAACATCGGGCTCGACCACATCGTCGAGTTCGGAGGCGACCTGGAGCGGGCGGCCTGGGAGAAGGCGGGGATCGTGAAGGAGGGGGCGGCGGTCGTGACGGGGGTCACCCAGCCTGAGCTGTTGCGGGTGGTGGAGGAGCGGGCGCTCGAGCGAGCGTCCGGACCGCTGCTCAGGCTGGGGCGCGAGATCGAGATCGCGGAGCGCCACCCTGCCGTGGGCGGCCAGTCCTTCACCGTGCGCACGCCGCTGCGGGCGTACGAGGACCTGTACCTGCCTGCGTTCGGGGCTCACCAGGCCCTGAACGCGGCGTTGGCCGTGGCCGCCGCCGAGAGCTTCGCCGGCGCGGAGCTCGACCCGGAGGGCGTCGCGGCCGGTCTCGAGTCGGTGCGCCTGCCCGCTCGGGTGGAGACCGTCGCCCGTCACCCGCTCGTCGTCGTCGACGGGGGGCACAACATCGACTCGGCCACGGCCGTCCTCACCACCCTGACGCAGGAGCTGGAGCACGACCGTCTGCTGGTGGTGGCTGGGATGCTGGAGGACAAGCAGGTGGAGGAGGTCATGGGGATCCTCGCGGGAGCCGGCCAGGCCTTCTACCTGGCCGCGCCGTCGTCCGACCGGGCGGCTGACCCGTCTCGCCTGGCCGGCGGACTGCTCGACGCGGGTGTCCCGGGCGCGCGGATCGCCGTGCACGACCGGGTAGCTGACGCGATGTCCGAGGCGCTCGACGCGGCCGGGGAGGAGGACCTCGTCCTGGTGTTCGGCAGCTTCTACACAGCCGGGGAAGCCAAGGCGTGGTTGCGCGCGACGGGAAGGGTCGCTCAACGTTAGGGCTATGGAGAGGACACTGGTACTGATCAAGCCCGACGCCGTCAGGCGTCGCCTGACCGGAGAGATCATCTCGAGGCTCGAGAGGAAGGGCCTCACGTTGGCCGCAGGGCGCCTGTTCACGATGGACGAGAAGCTGGCCAACGAGCACTACGCCGAACACAGCGAGAAGCCGTTCTTCGGTGAGCTGGTCGCCTTCATCACCTCGGGACCACTGATGGCCCTCGCGGTCGAGGGTCCGGACGCGGTCAAGGTGGTCCGCACCCTCATGGGACCCACCGACCCCGTCGAGGCCCCCCCGGGCACGATCCGCGGGGACCTGGGGATCGTCATCACGGAGAACCTGGTTCACGGATCGGATTCGACGACCTCCGCGGCCCGGGAGGTCGAGCTCTTCTTCCCGGACCTGCACTGACCGGAATCGGAGCGGGGGCCCCCGAAGGGGCCCCCGTCCGGTCTCCTCGCCGAAGCTGATGGATCGAGTTACCGG
Organism: Actinomycetota bacterium; assembly: GCA_035540895.1. Lineage (NCBI taxonomy): Bacteria > Bacillati > Actinomycetota > Actinomycetota bacterium. The sequence continues at coordinate 6,103 of DATLFR010000201.1, forward strand.
ACCCGACGCCTCAGCGTCAGGGCGCCGGCGGCGAGCGCTGCACCCGAGATCATCGTCGCGACCGCAGGGGCGCCGGTCCGCGGCAGCTGGGCCGGAGCGGCGAGCGCGGCCGGGGCCGCACCGACCGCCGTGCTCACGGTCGGGTCCACGACGATCCTGACACCGAGCGACTGGCCCGGGAGCAGCCCCGCGAAGGGGGTGCCGGCCAGGTTGGCCCCCGACGGGACCCGCGGCTCGATGGTCGCGATGAAGGCCGAGACCTGCTGGGAGGCGGAGCTCCCGTCGGCTGCCGCCGTCGACCGGCTCGTGTCGCAGAGGTCCACCGTGACGCCGGCATCCGCGAGGACGCTGTCGACCTGGCTCTTCAGGAAGGCCACCTGGTCGGCGCCCGGCACCTGGACGGCCTCGCCGTTCAGGTACACGTGCGTGCCGTCGAGAGCGATCCCGTTCTCGCCACCGACCCGCAGATCCGCGATCGTGCAGGCAGCGGCGTTGCGGGCCGTGCCCGCCTTGCCGGCCGCCTCGGAGTGCGCGGACAGGTCGATCAGGCCGGCGGAGAGGAACCCGTCGAGGACGTCCACCGCCTTGATGGTCGACTGCGAGTCCGCGGAGGAGAGGGAGGCGCCCTTCTGGGCGGTCGTCGTCGCCGCGACACCGCGGATCTCGGCCATCGTGATCCCGTCGCCCAGCGGGTTGGGGATCGCGGGCAGGGAGATGGTGTCCACCAGGGCTTCCGCGTCGGTCACGACCGGCTCCAGCGGGGTGCCGGCAACCACCGGCGCCAGGACCGCCGAGAGCTCGTCGGCCGCGCCGGCGATCGTCTCGTTGGCGTCGGTGACGGAGCCGTTCACGACCCCCAGGACCGTGTCGATGACCTCCTTCAGCTCGGGGGCCATCGCCGCGATGTCGGCGAGGCTCGACGAGACCGAAGCCAGTGACGCGTCACCGACGACGGACGGCCCGGTGGAGACGCTGGCCGTCAGCTGGCCGACCGTACCGCGGACCAGGTCGAGCCCCACGGACGGGATCTGGTCCCCCGGGAGGCTGAACGCCTGCGTCGTGTTCGAGTTGCTCTGACCGACCGCGTCGGCCGAGACGGACCCGAGGTCCTTGCCCCACGCGCCCGGCGTCTCGCCCACGCTGCCGAGCACCGAGAGAGCCTTCGTGAGGCTGCTCGACGCGTCCGACGACGTGCGCACGAAGTACTGGTCGATCACGAACGGGAACTGAGCGACCGGGAGGCCGAGCTGGTTCTTGGCCGCCTCGGGCACCGATGCCCACGCCGTGTTCAGATTGCCCTTGACCTCCGCGGGGAGCCCGCTGAGGTCGACGATGATCCGCAGCGCGTGGCTCTCGCTGCGGGCCTGGAACGACTGCAGGTCTGCGCTCGCCGGGGAGGCGAGGAACGGACCGAGAACGAGCGCTGCAGCCATCGTGGCCACCGCACCCGCTGTGAGCTTGCGCTTCATGACAACCCCCTTGCTTCGGACTGAAGACCTGTTGCTTCCTGACAACGAGCCTTGGGTGCCCTAGGGAACGGCTCGGGTGCGGTATCGGCTCCGTCCGGGGTACTTTGAGGACGGTTTCGGGGTAGTCACTCCGATTGGTCCGTATCCCTCAGGCCCTTTGACCGGGGCCCAAGGGTGGGGGAGAATGGTCGGCGCACTCCCCTCACCACCGAGAGGTTCCCCATGCTTGAAGACGTCTGGCAGTACCTGGGCCGCGATATGGCCGTCGACCTCGGCACCGCGAACACGCTCGTGTACGTGCGCAGCCGCGGGATCGTCCTCAACGAGCCGAGCGTCGTGGCGGTCAACCAGAAGACGGGGGCGATCCTCGCCGTGGGGGCCGAGGCGAAGCGCATGGTCGGCCGCACGCCCGGTCACATCTCCGCCATCCGTCCGCTGAAGGACGGCGTCATCGCCGACTTCGACGTCACGGAGAAGATGATCCGCTACTTCATCGCGAAGGTTCACCAGACCCGGAAGTGGCTCGCCAAGCCGCGGATCGTGATCTGCGTCCCGTCGGGCATCACCGGAGTCGAGCAGCGTGCGGTGGAGGAGGCGGCGGCGTCGGCGGGAGCCCGGAAGGTGCACATCATCGAGGAGCCGATGGCCGCGGCGATCGGCGCCGGGCTCCCTGTCCACGAACCGACGGGGAACATGGTGGTCGATATCGGGGGAGGCACCACGGAGGTAGCCGTCATCTCCCTCGGAGGCATCGTGACCGCTCAGTCGATCCGGACGGGGGGCGACGAGCTCGACGACGCGATCATCCAGTACATCAAGAAGGAGTACTCCCTCATGCTCGGGGAGCGGACCGCCGAGGAGATCAAGATGGCCATCGGGTCCGCCTTCCCCCTACCCGAGGAGCCTCGGGCCGAGATCCGCGGTCGCGACCTGGTGACCGGGCTCCCGAGGAACATCATCATCACAGCCGAGGAGACGCGTCGCGCGATCGAGGAGCCGGTCTCGACGATCGTGGACGCCGTCAAGACGACCCTGGACAAGACACCGCCGGAGCTCGCCGCGGACATCATGGACCGCGGCATCGTGCTCACCGGTGGCGGGGCATTGCTGCGAGGACTGGACGAGAGGCTCAAGCACGAGACCGGGATGCCCATCCACATCTCGGAGAACCCCCTGCACGCCGTGGCGCTGGGCGCCGGGAAGTGCCTGGAGGAGATCGAGTCCCTCAAGAACGTCCTCATCACCTCCACCCGCCACTAGGAGGTCGTCGCCCCGGCACGGGGCGGCCGCGACGCGCTCCGGCGACGCGCAGGAGATCCGATATGCAACCAGGTGCGCTCGACGAGCGGCGCGGGAGCGCATAGCCGCATGTGGAGGAGGACCACCAGACACAGGTCCGTGGTCGCCGCGGTCCTGGTCGCGACCGTCGTCGTCCTGACGCTGGATTTCCGCACCGGCCTCATAGACGGGATGGGCGGCGTGGTGTCCGAGATCGTGAGCGTGTTCCAGGCCGGCGTGCGGACGGTCGTCCGTCCCATCGAGGGTGCGGTGGGGGGCGTGCGCGGACTGGGCTCCCTGCGCCAGGAGAACGAGGAGCTGCGCCAGGAGAACATCCGTCTCCGCGACCAGGCGGCCAGGTTCGAGGGCGTGGCCCGGGAGAACGCCCAGCTGAGGCGCCAGATGGCCCTCGAGGATGCGATCGGCATCACCGGCGGTACCCGCGCCCGCGTCATCGCCGCGTCACTCTCCTCGCTGGAGCGGTACCTGGAGATCGACAGGGGAGCGGCGGACGGTGTCGAGGTGGGGACGGCGGTCCTGGCCCCCGAGGGCCTCGTCGGGCGCATATCGGAGACCTCGGCCCGCTCGTCGCGGGTCCAGCTCCTGACGGACGCCCAGTCCGCCATCGGGGTCAAGATCGACCGGAACGGGGAGACGGGCGTCGTCACGGGCATCGGCGGCAACCGCCTGAGGCTCGAGCTGGTGGACCGCACCGCGCTCGACCGCGGCGCCCTGCGGGTGAACGACATCCTGCTCACCTCGGGCTACCAGGGAGGGGTCTTCCACTCCAACATCCCGGTGGGTGTCATCGAGGAGGTGGATCCGTCGCCGCGGGGGACGACCTATCGGATCACCGTTCGCCCGCTGGTCCGGCTCTCCCGTCTGGACATCGTCACGGTCGCGCCCAAGCCCGCGGTGGTTGCGGCCACCCCCGGTCCCGATGCCCAGCGCACGCGATGAAGCGGTACGGGATCTACGCTCTCGCCTGCTTCACCGCCATCCTGTTGTCGAGCGAGCTCGCGTTCAGCCTGCCGATCGTCGGAGTTGGTCCCGACCTGGTCATCGTCGTCCTCGCCACCTTCGCCATGGCCGAGGACCCCAAGACCGCCGCGATAGCGGGGTTCGCGACGGGACTCGGCAGGGATCTCCTGATCTCGTCTCCCGCTGGGCTGTCCGCGTTCGCGTACTCGATCACCGCGTACTCGGTGGCCCTCGCGGGTACCGCCCGGGGGGTGTGGACCTATCTCGGCCTGATCGCCGGGGCGACCTTCGCCTCACACGCCCTGTTCGGCTTCGGCTCCATGCTGCTCGGCCAGGACATGTCCGGCACCCCCCTGGCGCGTGTCGTGCTCGTGACCACGGGCTACAATTCTCTCCTCGCCCCTCTCCTCATGCCCCTCCTTCGCAAGATCGCGCTCGCCGAGCGTCCAGGGGGCGCGGAGTGAGGACGGCGTCCCGGACCCGCGAACAGAGCGACCGATGAGCAACCACCTCCTCAGATCCCGGCTGTCCGTGATCCACCTGCTGACCGTCTCCCTGCTCGTCACGCTCGTCGCGCGCCTGCTCTTCCTGCAGGTCCTCGCCGGACCGCAGCTGCGAGAGAGCGCCGAGCGGACCTCCATCCGTCTCATCTACTCGGCCGCTCCCCGCGGCTTCATCTTCGATCGCGACGGCGACGCGATCGCACGGAACCGGACGGCCGTCACGGTCGCCATCGACGTGTCGGTCCTGCCGGCCGACCCCGCCATCCGGGACCGTGTCCTGCCCGCCCTGGCCAAGGTGCTGGACATGGACGAGTCAGACGTCCGCGACGTCGTTGAGGACCCGCAGCTCGGGTACTACGAGCCCCGCCCGCTCGCCGTGGACGTCCCGATGGAGAAGGTCGTGTACCTGCTCGAGCACCAGGCGAGGTTCCCGGGGATCAGCGCCCTCGAGATCCCGGTGCGGGAGTACCCGAACGGCGTGCTGGCCGCCCACGTGGTGGGACACGTGGGACGTATCAATGCGCAGGAGCTCGAGGAGCGGCAGAAGGCGGCCCCCGATGCCGACGACGAGGACGCCGTCCGGCGGCGGTACAGGGCGAACGACCAGATCGGGAAGATCGGGGTCGAGCGCGTCTACGAGGACTGGCTGCGGGGGACGCCTGGGCTGCAGAAGATCGCCGTGAACGTGCGCGGGGAGCGGGTCCAGCAGCTGCGCCACCTGCAGGCCGAGAGGGGGTGGGACGCCGTCCTCACCCTGCAGGACGCGGTCCAGCAGGCCGCCGAGGAGGGCCTCCTCCGAGGTACCGAGATAGCGCGCCGCATCATGGACCCCGACACCGGTGAGAACTACAAGGCTCCCGCGGGAGCGGTCGTGGCCCTCGACCCCCGGGACGGCGAGGTGCTCGCGCTCGCTTCCTATCCGACGTTCGACCCCAACCTATGGGTGGGCAAGGTGCCCCAGGAGGAGATCGATCGGATCAACGACCCCGAGTCGCACCAACCGCAGTTCAATCGCGCCATCTCGTCCACGGTCGCGCCGGGATCGACCTTCAAGCCGATGACGCTGGCCGCCGCCTGGGAGGCGTCGTTGGTCGAGCCCGAGTCGACCTTCAACTGTCCGGGGTTCTTCCAGGTCGGGACGAGGCGCTTCCGTGACTGGGATCCGAAGGGGCACGGGCAGGTCGGGCTGACCAGGTCGCTGGTCGAGTCGTGCGACGTCGTGTACTACACGATCGGCGTCGAGATGAACGAACGCCGCCAGGAGATCGGCGAGCACCTGCAGGAGACGGCCAGGAAGTTCGGGTTCGGTACGAAGACCGGGATAGACCTCCTCGGGGAGCGGGAGGGGCTCGTGCCGGGGGAGCAGTGGAAGCAGGAGAGGTTCAGCTACGCCCAGCCCTACGACCGCAGATGGTTCCCGGGTGACGCGGCGAACCTCGCCATCGGTCAGGGCTTCCTCCAGGTGACCCCCCTGCAGCTCGCGGTCGCGTACGCCGCTCTGTCCAACGGCGGCCACCTGGTGCGTCCGCACGTCATGCGGTGCCTGTCGAAGCTGAACGTCAGCGAGCTCCCCGCCGACCCCTGCCAGGCTCCGGACTCGATCGTCCCCGACGCCGCCAAGCCGCGAGCCGAGCAGAGGATCCGGCTGAACCCGACCGCCCTCGAGTTCATCTCCCAGTCGATGGAGGGGGTCGGGCTCGGAGAGGGCACCGCCGCGGCCGTCTTCGCCGACTTCCCGTTCGACCGGGTGACGTTCGCGGGCAAGACCGGGACGGCGCAGGTGGCCAAACGGCAGGACTTCTCGTGGTTCGCCGCGTTCGCCCCCGCGCGCGACCCGGAGATCGTCGTGGTCGCCATGGTCGAGGAGGGCGGGACGGGTGCGCAGATCGCCGCTCCCATCGTGAAGCGGGTCCTGGAGGCGCATTTCGGACTCGAGCCCGGGAACTTCTCGGCCGGAACGAGGGCCGACTGATGGCGCTCACCACGCCGAGGACGCTGGGTGGGCGTAGCGCGGCCGCGATCCGCCACATCGACCTCGTCTCCCTGGGCGCGGTCGCCGCCCTCGTCATCATGGGACTGCTCGCGGTGTTCACGGCGACCGTGGATCCCGACAACCCGGGGCGCGGGATCCTGCAGGCACCCAGCGAGCTCTTCAATCGGCAGCTCGTCTTCTGCGTCATCGGCGCCGTCACGCTCATCGTGGCGATCGCGTTCGACTACCGGATCTTCAAGGTCTACGCGGGCGTCATGTACATCGTGACCGTGCTGCTGCTCCTGGTCGTGCTGACCCCACTCGCGGAGAACGTGAAGGGGTCGCAGCGCTGGATCTCTCTCGGCGTGCTGAAGCTTCAGCCCTCGGAGCTGGCCAAGCCTGTCCTCATCTGCATGCTCGCCGCGTACATCTCCGAGCGGCGAGGCTTCCTCGAGCTGCGCGACGTGTTCAGGTGCATCGGCCTCACGGCTCCGTTGGCGCTGCTGGTCTTCCTGCAGCCCGACTTCGGAACCATGCTCGTCCTGGCCTTCATCCTGCTCGTGATGCTGGTGATCGGGGGTGCGGACTGGCGCCAGCTGCTCGTCATCTTCGCCATCGGGGTGATCGGGGTCTTCGGCCTGTTCAAGCTCGGGATCGTGCACGACTACCAGGCGGCACGACTGAAAGCGTTCCTCGACCCTGACGCCGACCCCACCTCCACCGGCTACAACTACCGGCTGACCAGACAGGCGATCGGAAACGGGGGGCTGACCGGGACCGGCATCCTGCCCGAGAGGGACGTCCTCTCGCTCACCACCAACCTCGAGTTCGTCCCCGAACGCCACACCGACTTCGTTTTCACGGTGATCGCCGAGCAGATGGGCTTCTTGGGGGGAGCGACCATCCTCCTGCTGTACGGGGTGCTGTTCGTGAGGGGGCTGCGAGGCGCCGGTCAGGCGCGTGACCTCTTCGGGACGGTGCTGGCCACCGGGATCGTCGGGTACCTGACCTTCCAGGTGTTCGTGAACATCGGGATGACCGTCGGTCTCGTCCCGATCACCGGCATTCCCCTGCCCTTCGTGTCGTACGGGGGCTCGTCGCTGGTCTCGTCTGCCCTGTCCCTCGGCATCCTGCTGTCCGTTCAGATGCGCAGGTTCGCCCGTCCCATCGGGTGAGGGCCGCGGGGAGGCTCCCGGGGGGTGCTATGCTGAGCCGGTCTTTGCAGCATCCGGTCCGCCCGTACCTGGACGGTGACCCGCGATGCGAGCGGCCCGACGGGGACCTCCGCCAGGCGTATCCGCCGCAGACGTCCCGACCTCCGGTGCCGTCGTCGGCGTCGCGTCCCGCGCCGGGGTGGCGGTTATCGAAGGCAGGAGCGCCTTGAGCACACAGTCACACCGTGGCCGCCGTAGGGGCGGCCAGCGGCGACGTCCGCCGCGTCGTGCGCCCACTCCCCGTCCCCCGGCCGACCGCGTCATGCTCGTCGGCGGCTCCGTCGAGCACGCCCATGTGGCGGTCCTGGAGGACGGCGACCTCGTCGAGCACTACGTCACCCGCAAGTCCCGGCCCTCGCTGGTCGGCAACGTGTACCTGGGCCGGGTGCAGAACGTGCTGCCCGGGATGGAGGCCGCGTTCGTCGATATCGGGCAGCCGCGCAACGCCGTCCTGTACGTGGGCGAGCTGATCGGGGAGGAGGAGCTCGAGGGCGGACAGCAGCCACCGCGCATCGAGCAGGTCCTGAGGTCGGGCCAGCAGATCCTCGTCCAGGTCACGAAGGACCCGATGGGCACCAAGGGAGCCCGCCTCACGACGATGGTCTCCCTGGCCGGGCGGTACCTGGTGCTCGTCCCGAACGGGACGGGGTACGGGATCTCGAAGAAGCTCCCGGACGACGAGCGCTCACGCCTCCGCGATATCGCCCGGTCCATACGCCCGGACGGGTACTCGCTCATCGTCCGGACCGCCGCCCAGGGAGCCCAGGCCGATGAGCTCCAGAGGGACCTGGACCGCCTGGTCCGACTCTGGCAGGAGATCGACAAGAGGAGGGGTGGCAAGGCCCCGGTGGAGATCTACGTCGAGCCCGACCTCGTGATCCGCGTGGTCCGCGATCTCTTCGGGAAGGACTTCGGGAAGCTCGTGATCGAGGACCCCGACGTCCACGACCGGGTGATGAAGTACATCCAGGCCGTCGACCCTGACCTGGCTCAGCACGTGGAGCTGCACCAGGGCCCCCTCTCGATGTTCGACACCTACCACGTCACCGAGCAGCTCAGGAAGGCGCTCGAGCGCAAGGTCTGGCTCCCTTCGGGGGGCTACATCGTGGTCGACCGCACCGAGGCGTTGACGGTCGTGGACGTGAACAGCGGGCGGTACGTCTCGGGGAAGACACTCGAGGACACGGTCGTGAAGGTGAACCTGGAGGCGGCCGAGGAGGTCGTCCGCCAGCTGCGGCTGCGCGACATCGGCGGGATCATCGTCATCGACTTCATCGACATGCTGAAGGCCCAGAACCGTGAGGAGATCCTGCGCGCCTTCCGCGAGGCACTCGCCAAGGACAAGACGAAGACCCAGGTCATCGGGATCTCGCCCCTCGGGCTGGTGGAGATGACGCGGAAGAACGTCTCGGAGGGTCTGGTGGAGGCGCTCTCGACCCCCTGTCCGACGTGCGAGGGCCGCGGCGTGGTGATCGAGGGAGATCTCGCCTGACGTGGTAAGATTTCCGGCGCAGTTGTCCGTTCGCAGGAGAACCCAACCATGTACGCCATCATCCGCACGGGCGGGAAGCAGTACCGGGTCGCCCAGGGCGACGTGATCACCGTGGACCGGCTCCCGGCCGACCCCGGCGCGTCGGTCTCGTTCGCGCCCCTCATGCTCGTGGACGGTGGCGACGTGAAGGCCACCCCGGCCGACCTCGACGGCGTCGCGGTGACGGGCGAGGTCGTACAGCACGGCAAGGGCCGCAAGATCAAGGTCTTCAACTACCACGCGAAGACCGGTTGGAAGAAGACGAAGGGCCACCGTTCGTACCAGACGACGGTGAGGATCACGGGGATCGGTTAGCGATGGCTCACAAGAAGGGCGGCGGGTCCTCCCGCAACGGCCGCGACTCCAACCCGAAGTTCCTGGGCGTCAAGGCGTTCGGGGGCGAGACGGTCAAGTGCGGCAGCATCATCGTCCGCCAGCGCGGGACGAAGATCCACCCCGGGCTGCACGTGGGGCGGGGCGGCGACGACACCCTGTACGCGAAGGCCGCAGGGCAGATCCGCTTCTACGATTCCAACGGGCGCAAGTACGTGACGGTCGAGCCGTCGCCGTCGTAGCGGCCGGCCCTCGTACGACCCATCCGACCGACGGGGCCTCCGAGGCCCCGTCTCCCATCTACCCCCGATGAGCACAGGGTTCGTCGACGAGGCAACCATCTGGGTCCGCGCCGGAGACGGTGGGGACGGGTCCGCCTCGTTCCACAAGGAGAAGCATCGCCCGAAGGGGCGTCCGGACGGCGGGGATGGCGGCAAGGGGGGCTCCGTGTACCTGGAGGCCGACGCCAACCTGCATACGCTGGCCAACTACCGGTTCCGGCGCATGCACCGGGCGGAGAGCGGGTCTCGCGCGTCGGGCAACGGACGCCACGGCGCCAGCGGCGGGGACCTCGAGCTCCCCGTCCCGGTGGGCACGGTGGTCCGAGACCACGCGACGGGGGACGTCCTGGCCGACCTAGCGGTCGCGGGAGCCCGCTACGAGGTGGCCCGCGGGGGACGCGGGGGCCGAGGCAACATAGCGCTGGCGTCCGCCGCCAACCGCGCCCCCGACTTCGCGGAGCGCGGAGAGGACGGGGAAGAGGTCCAGATCGACCTCGAGCTGCGTCTCGTGGCCGATATCGGCCTGCTCGGCTCCCCGAACGCCGGGAAGTCCACCCTGCTCGCTTCGCTCAGCGCCGCCCGCCCGAAGGTGGCCGACTACCCCTTCACGACCCTCGAACCCCACCTGGGCGTGGTCGAGCGCGCGGACCGCCGCTTCGTGATCGCCGATCTCCCCGGCCTGATCGAGGGAGCGGCCGAGGGCCGCGGGCTGGGAACCCGCTTCCTGCGCCACACGGAGCGCTGCGCGCTCCTCGCCGCGGTGGTCGACCTCTCGGTCGCCGACCCCGTGTCCGAGATCGAGGCGGTGGTGTCCGAGGTCCGGGCGCACGACCCCGGGCTGGCTGAGCGGGTCCGGGTGGTCATCGGGACGAAGACCGACCTGGAAGGAGCCGGCCGCGGGGCGGACGAGGTCGCCGCCTGGGCGCGAGAGCGCGGGATCGCCGCGGTCACCGTCTGCGCTCCGCTGGACGAAGGGCTCGGCCCGCTCCTCGACGTCCTCGAGGCGGAGGTCGCGCGGGCCGAGCGCGAGCGGCCCCCTGCCGAGACCTTCGCCCTGTACAGGCCGGTGCGGGCCGACCACGTGAGCGTGCAGCGCGAGGGCGGCGCCTTCCGGGTGACGAGCGCCCGGGTGGAGCGCCTGGTCTCGATGACCCCGCTCGCCAACCCGCGCGCGGTGAGGCACCTGCAGAGGAGGCTGTCCAGCCTCGGCGTGAACCGGGCGCTCGCCGAAGCGGGAGCCGCCGAGGGAGACGAGGTGCGCATCGGGGAGGCCGAGTTCGAGTACCACCCGGACGGATCATGAGCCGGTCGAAGCTCTCGGACGCGCGGCGCGTCGTCGTGAAGGTCGGAACCTCCTCTCTCACCGACCCCGAGGGGCACCTGGACCGGGCCCGGGTGGAGCGGTTCGCGAACGAGCTCTGCGACCTCGCAGACGCGGGGCGAGAGCTCGTGTGCGTCTCCTCTGGTGCGATATCGGCGGGGCTCGGCCCCCTCGGCCTCAGCCGCCGCCCCACCGACACGCCCACCCTCCAGGCCGCCGCCGCCGTGGGTCAGTCCCACCTCATGGACGCATACGCCTCAGCCTTCGAGGCGCGCGGACGGGCGTGTGGCCAGGTCCTGCTGACCAAGGCGGACATCACGCACCGCCACGCCTACGTGAACGCGCTGAACACCTTCCGCCGGCTGATCGCGCTGGGAGCCGTGCCGGTGGTGAACGAGAACGACACCGTCGCCACCCATGACATCCGCTTCGGGGAGAACGACCTGCTCGCTGCGCTCGTCGCGAACCTGGTGGAGGCGGACGCCCTCGTGCTGCTATCGGACGTCGACGGTCTGCACGAGGGGGTGGACGGCCCGCTCGTGACCGAGGTGGAGGCGATCACCCCCGAGGTCGAGAGGCTGGCTGCGCCTTCACGCCCCGGACTGGGTTCGGGGGGCATGCCGACGAAGCTCGCTGCGGCGAAGGTGGCGGCTGCCTCGGGGATCCCGGTGGTGATCGCCCGCTCCGGACCCGGCGTCCTCTCGCGGGTGCTGTCGGGTGGCCCCGAAGGGACCCTCTTCCACGCGGCACCCGCGAAGATGGCCAAGCGCAAGGCATGGATAGCGTTCGCGGCCACGCCGCGCGGCCGCATCGTCGTGGACACCGGGGCGCGCCGGGCCCTGGTG
>DATLFR010000202.1 GCA_035540895.1 Actinomycetota bacterium
GGTGACGCGCTAGGGGCGCACGCAGGTCGCGGTGCCGGTCACCTTCGGCTCCCCGCGTCCGTTCGTGACCTTCAGCTCGCAGTGCGCGAGCCCGTCGGCCACCCGCTCCGACCCCGTGCAGACGACGTTCTCCCCGGGCCAGAGCAGCCCCACGAAGCGCACCGCGAAGGAACGGATGGTGTGCGCACCCTGCCACCGGGCCAGGAAGCTCGCCAGGACGCCCGCGGTGAACATCCCCATGCCGAAGACGGACGGGTAGCCGGCCGATGCCGCGTACTCCTCGTCCCAGTGGATCGGGTTGAAGTCTCCGGACGCTCCCGCGTAGCGGACGAACAACAGCTTCGTCACCCCCGGGACGACCATGTGCGGACCCTCGGGCGCCGGAGGATCGATATCGGGCTGGACCCCGGCTCGGCCCGCTCCGTCGGTGGCGGCCGCGGCCGTCTCGATGACGGTCCCGCGCGCCGTCGCCACCCGCGCGCCGGAGGCGTCCGTGAACCCCGTCTCCCAGACCGCGAACCGCATCGTCCCACCGCGGGAGCCCTGCTTCTCGTACGCCTCGGCCAGGTGGGTCCGGCCGGTCAGGGTCTCGCCGACCCGCAGGGGACGCTCGTACGTGTAGGACTGTCCGCCGTGCAGCACCCGGCGGTTGTCGAAAGGACGGTCCAGACCCACCCGGCTCCCCGGCGGCTCCCACAGGTTGGAGGCGACGGTGGGGAACGTCGGGGGCGCGATGGCGTCCGGACCGAGGTAGGCCTCCTCTTCGGACAGGCACGCCCGCGCGAACTCGGACACCTTTCCGCGCTCGACCACCCACTCGTACGGCGCGGCCTGCTCTCCTACCCGGGCCCAGTCCACGGCGTGTTCTACCACGGTCGGGTAGGATGGTCCCCTCATGGCCAAGAACGGACGTAAGCGCAAGCAGCGCCGCCGCAACAAGGCGAACCACGGCAAGCGCCCCAACGCCGGGAAGTAGCGTCCCGGCGCCTCCGCGCGCCGTAACGTCCTGCCCCACCACCGGCCGTCTGCGGTAGCGTTCGCGCATGACCGTGCTCCTGTGGGCCGTCCTCGGCTACCTGGCGGGCTCCGTCTCCCTTCACGCACCCGCCTCGGCGGTCGGATGGGCGCTAGCCCGTCGTCTCGCGCCCGAGACGGCGCGGACATGGTCCTGGCCGGTGGTCTACGCCCTCTACGCAGGAGCCGTGGTCGCGGCGGCGCGCGGGATGGCCGGGCCCTACGAGGCCGCGGGAGCCGCCGTGGGCGCGGTAGCCGGTCACTGCTGGCCGCTGCGGGGCGCGCCGAGGCCGAGAGCCGGGGTGGCCCCCGCGACGGGGGCAGGCATCGTGCTGCTGCCCTTCGAGACCCTGGCTGCCGCCGCCTCCGTGGTCGCCATGCGGGCCGTGAGGCTGCACGCGCCGGCGAACACCGTGGCTCTCGTCGTCGTCCCGATCCTCGCTTCGCTGCGGGGTCAGCCTGCGCCGTACAGGTTCGCCGCGTGGGCCGCGCTCCTGCTCGTGATCGTCCGTCGCCTCGACGGCGTGGGAGCCGAGCTGGAGGCGACCGGGTCGCCGGTCGGCGTCATCACACGCCGCGTGCTGCTCGGGGCGGACCCCCCGCGTTGAGCGCGGTCGGCATCGATATCGGCGGGACCTTCACGGACGTCGTCGTCGCCGGCCCCGACGGGGTGCGGACGCTGAAGGTGTCCTCGACGCCGGACCCTGCGGACGGGTTCATCACGGCCCTGGACCGCGCCGGCGTCGTGGGCGAGGTGCGGCACGGGACGACCGTCGCCACGAACGCGGTGATCGAGCGAAGGGGGGCGAGGCTCGGCTTCTGCTCGACGGAAGGGTTCCGTCACATCCTCCACCTGGCGCGGCAGGACCGACCGGCCATGTACGACCAGCGGGCCGCCCGAGCCCTCCCGCTCGTCGACCTGGACCTCTGCGTGGCCATCCCAGAGCGGACCGGCCCCCACGGCGAGATCATCCGCCCTCTCGACGCCGAGGAGACGGCGGCGCGCCTGCGCGCGCTGCGCGGTCGGGTGGAGGCCCTGGTCGTCGTTCTCCTGCACTCCTATGCCAACCCTACGCACGAGCGTGAGGTGGCCGCGATCGCCGCCTCCGAGCTGCCGGGTGTGGCCGTGTCGCTCTCGGTGGATGTCCTGCCCGAGTTCCGAGAGTACGAGCGCGCGTCCACGACGGCGTTGAACGCCTTCGTGCAGCCCGCGATGGGCAGCTACCTGGGGCGCGTGTCCGAGGGTGCGGGGGCCGCATCGGTGAGCGTGATGTGGTCGGGCGGAGGGGTCCGGGGCGTGGCCGAGACCGTGGCCCGGCCCGTGAACACGCTGCTGTCCGGACCGGCCGCCGGGGTGCTCGGTGCCATCGAGACCGCGCGCCGGGCCGGGTTCACCGACATCGTCACCCTGGACATGGGTGGGACCTCGGCCGATGTCTCGCTCGTGTCCGGAGCGCGTCCCGACGTCAGAGCGGGCGGCGCCCTCGACGGGCTCCCGTTCTCGACCCCGTGCCTGGACATCGTGTCCGTCGGAGCGGGAGGCGGCAGCATCGCGTGGTTGGACGAGGGGGGCGCCCTGCGGGTCGGACCCCGGTCGGCCGGTGCCAACCCCGGGCCCGCCTGCTACGGGCGAGGAGGCACCCGAGCGACGGTCACCGACGCGGCCGTCTGCGCTGGGCTCGTCTCCGGGCCGCTCGCCGGCGGCGAGCTCGAGCTAGACGAGCAGGCCGCGATCGAGGCGGTCGAGCGGCTGGGAGACGAGGCCGGGCTGTACGTGCAGGAGGCGGCGAGCGGCATCCTCCGCGTGGTCGAGACGACGATGGCGCGGGCGATCCGGTCGGTCTCCGTCGAACGCGGGGTAGACGTCCGGCGGTTCGCTCTCGTCGCGTTCGGGGGAGCGGGTCCGACCCACGCGGTGGACGTCGCCCGCGAGCTCGGCATGTCCACGGTCGTGGTCCCGCCCGTGCCCGGGAACCTGGCCGCGCTGGGCCTGCTCGTCGCTCCCCGCCGAGCCGACGTCTCTCGGACGCGGCCCACGAGCATCCTGCAGCCGACGTACATCCGCGAGGCTCTCTCGGCATTGGGAGAGGACGCGGCCGAGCAGCTGAGATCGGAGGGCGCGCAGCCGGCAGCGGTCGAGCGGTCGGTCGACTGCCGATACGTCGGTCAGAGCCACGAGCTGCGGGTGCCGGTCGGCGACGACGTGACCGGCGTGCGGG
>DATLFR010000203.1 GCA_035540895.1 Actinomycetota bacterium
TGGGGGCGGTGGGACTCCGACGGCTCGTCTTCTCGTCCTCGGCGACCGTGTACGGGGAGCCCGCCACGCTCCCCGTCCTCGAGGACGCCCCCCTCAGGGCCCTCAACCCCTACGGACGGACGAAGCTCGTCATCGAGGACATCCTCCGCGACCTGTGCACCTCGTCTCCCGGGTGGCACGTCGCGCTGCTGCGCTACTTCAACCCGGTGGGGGCCCACCCGTCCGGACGCATCGGAGAGGACCCGGCCGGGATCCCGAACAACCTGATGCCGTTCGTGATGCAGGTGGCGTCCGGACGGCTCCCGGAGCTCGCCGTGTTCGGCGACGACTACGACACCCCGGACGGGACGGCCGTCCGCGACTACATCCACGTGGTGGACCTCGCGCTCGGACATCTGGCCGCCCTCGACCGCCTCGACCAGCTCGAGGGATGCCACGCGATCAACCTCGGGACGGGGCGCGGCTACTCCGTCCTGGAGGTGGTGGCGGCGGCGTCGAAGGCGGTCGGTCGTCCGATCCCGTACCGGGTCGCGGCCCGGCGTGCGGGCGACGCGCCCGCCGTCTACGCCGATCCGTCCACGGCCGAGCGCGTCCTCGGGTGGAAGGCGGAGCGCGACCTCGACGAGATGTGCCGGGACCACTGGGGCTGGCAGCGGTCCAACCCGCAGGGGTACGCCGCTCAGTAGCCGAGCGAGACGTCCACCAGCCCGAGCAGCGGCTCGCCATCGCGGTCCCGACGGAGGTTCTCCCGGAGGCGCTCGGCGAGGAGCGGCAGCCCGATCTCCCAGTGGTTCGCGACGTGCGGGGTCACGAGCGCGTTCTCGAGTGACCAGAGCGGGTGGTCGTCGGGGAGCGGTTCCGGGTCGGTGACGTCGAGGGCGGCGCCGCCGATCGCCCCTTCGCGCAGGGCGGCCACGAGGTCGTCGGTGTGTACGTGACGTCCGCGCCCCAGGTTGATGAGCCAGGCGTCGGGCCGCATGCGCTCCATGAACGCCGCATCCACCGCCCGCTCGGTCTCCGGCGTGAGCGCCCACGCCACCACCACCCAGTCGGCGGTGCCTATCGCTCGGGGGAGGTCGCCCGGGCCGATGGTCACATCCACGCCCGGCATCGGCCGCAGGTGCTTGCGCACGACGGTCATCCTCACGCCGAGCGGAGCGAGCAGCCCGGTCAGCGCGCCGGTGATCCCGCCCCCGCCGAGCAGCAGCGCGTTCGTGCCGCTCAACGTGCGTCCCGGCTCGGGAGCCCAGCTCGAGCGCCGTGCGTACCGATGGATGCCGCGCGCGGCCGCCAGCATCAGGGCCAACCCGTGCTCGGCGACGACGGGTCCGTACACGCCCTTCGCGCAGACCCAGGTGAGCTCCGGACGCAGCACGTCCACGACCGACTCGATGCCGGCCAGTGGGAGCTGCACCCAACGCAGACGGGGGGCCCGGTCCAGCGCCTCGCTGAGCCTGCTGGCCCCACCGCCGAACCACACCAGGACCTCGGCATCCTCCAGCTCGACGAGGTCGGCCCCTGCTTCGCGGACGGCGTTCGTCAGCTCGGGGGGTTGCTTCGGCCCGACGGACACCTTCTGCACGTCCGGACCATACCGGCCGGACCGTGACCGCGTTGGGTCAGCCGACCTCGGCCGGCTTCGTCCGCCTCAGGTCACCTGGACCCAGGCCGACCTCGGAGGCCTCCCCGATGAGCTCGGTGATGATCGCTCGCGCGGAGGCGAGCGTCCGGTGGATCGCCTCCTCGGACCGGTCGGTCATCGCGAGGTCGAGCGAGATCTGGGCCACCGTGAGGCCCTGCACGATGTTGTCGTTGATCTCGAGGGCCTGCCGCTGCCTCTGCTTCATGTCCTCGAAGAGCTGCGCGTCTCTGACGGCGGACCGGTCGGACCTACGCTGGGCCCAGTAGCAGGCCCCCACGGCCGCGGTGACCACGTCCCAGACGGCCATGTCCCACCGCCAGGCCGAGCCCGGAGCGAGCCCGGCCTCCATCTGCGGCCCGACGGCGAGCAGCATCTGGACGGCGTGCTGGCCGTGATGGACGGCGCATGTCACCAAGAGCGCCGCGGTCGCCAGCGCCAGCGGGTTCGTCCGGACCTGCTTCGACCTGATGACGGGGAAGAGGATGACCACGGATGCCGCGAGGTAGGCGACCGCCACGATGCCGTTCGCGAGCACGCCTGCCTGCCAGCTCATGCGTCCTTCCCTCTCGGATCTCGCGCAGCCATCGTGGAGCATCTGTGGCCGCGCGACATCCGTGCTGAGCCCGGACCTATGGACCACCCCTGCGCGTGGTCCTGGACCCGACTCCCGCGAGCAGGACGGCCAGTCCCACCCAGGCGGGGGAGGGGTCGGGAGTAGGCGGCGTCGGGACCGGCCCCCTCGCCCGGGCCTGCACCGGGCGGGGGCGTGGAGCGCTGGTCGCGGCGAACGTCGCCGACAGCAGCGTGAGCCGGGAGGCCAGGTTGATAGCGACCAGCAGTCCGATGGTGGTCGCCGCCACCCCGTAGGC
>DATLFR010000204.1 GCA_035540895.1 Actinomycetota bacterium
GACCATAGGAGGGGCGGCGCTCGACGTCACCGACCCCGAGCCCCTGCCGGACGGACACCCCCTGTGGGAGATGGACAACGCGATCATCACCCCGCACGTCGCCAACCACTGGGAGATCGGGCTCCCGCTGCTGGCCGAGCGGGTGGCCGAGAACCTGCGCCGGGACCGTGAGGGCGAGGAGCTGCTCGGCCTCGTGGATGTCGATCTCGGCTACTGAGACCGGTACCCGTCCGGGTTGGACCGCTGCCAGCGCCAGTGGTCGGCGCACATGACGTCCAGGTCGCGTTCCGCTCGCCACCCGAGCACCCGTTCGGCGGTGGACGGGTCGGCGTACACGGCGGGCGCGTCACCGGGGCGTCTCGGTCCGATCCTGTGCGGGATCGGTTCGCCGACCGCCCGTCCGGCCGCCTCCACCACCTCGAGGACCGAGTAGCCGCGTCCGGTCCCCAGGTTGACCGCGTGGCATCCCTCGAGCCGGTCGATGCGGTCCAGGGCGGCGAGATGTCCGAGCGCGAGATCGACGACGTGGATGTAGTCGCGGATGCAGGTGCCGTCCGGGGTGTCGTAGTCGTCCCCGAACACGGCCAGCTCGTCCAGGCGTCCGGACGCCACCTGCATCACGAACGGCATCAGGTTGTTGGGGATGCCCGCCGGATCCTCACCGATGCGTCCGGACGGGTGCGCCCCCACCGGGTTGAAGTAGCGCAGCAGCACCGCGTGCCAGCCGGGGATCGAGGCGGCGATGTCGCGCAGCATGTCCTCGATCATCAGCTTCGTCCGTCCGTACGGGTTCAACGCCCCGAGTGGCGCGTCCTCGCGCACCGGCAGCTGCGACGGCTCGCCGTAGACGGTGGCCGACGACGAGAACACGATCCGGCGTAGGCCCACTCCCTCCATCGCCTCGAGCAGGTTGATCGTCCCGACCACGTTGTTGCGGTAGTAGCGCAGGGGCTGCTCGACCGACTCCCCGACCGCCTTCAACCCGGCGAAATGCATCACCGCGTCGAAGTCGTACTGCTCGAAGATCGAGAGCAGCCCGTTGGAGTCGAGGAGATCCACCTCGTGGAGGGCGGGCCGGCGCCCGGTGATCTGGCCCACCCGGTCCAGCGATACCGGGGAGCTGTTGGAGAGGTTGTCCACGACGATGACGTCGTGGCCCGCCCCGAGCAGCTCGAGGACGGTGTGGGAGCCGATGTAGCCGGCCCCACCGGTCACCAGGACGGTCTGCGGAGGCATCCGTGGAGGATATCGCCGGGAGGTCCGCCGACGGGTGCGGAAACGGACATATCGGGATACCCTCGGCTCGGCTGGCAAGGGGATCGCACCGACGGTTCCCACCCCTGAAGCCGTTTCCCCCGGCGAGAGGGTTGCTGCTCCGACCGAGGGAGGCTCACGTGCGCCGTATCTGTCTCGTCCTGACCGCCATGCTCGTACTCGGCTTCGCGCCGCTGGCCGGACAAGCCCAGTCCGACCCGTCGCTGTTCACCCGCGTGGAGGGATTCGCGACGAAGACCGGCTTCCGGGCCGTCTTCGCGTGGGAGGCCTCCCAGCCCGTGCTCGGGTACGTCGTCTATGGAGAGAGTCCCGACGCGCTCGACAGGTTCGCCGGGATCATCCCGACGACACCCGACACGGCGGGCATGTCCGTCGCCCACCTCGTCACCGCCGGCGGGACCTACTGGTACCAGGTCGTGGACGACATCACGGGCCAGCGCTCCGATGTCAGGCAGCTCGAGGCGGTCAACGCCTACAACGACTACGACGGCTCGGCCTACACGATCGACCTGCTCGTGCAGCTCGACTCGAAGACCCTGCCCGCGGAGATCCCGGCCGACCAGGCCCTGTCGGACATCGCGCAGGGGATGCGGATCATGGCCGAGAGGATCTACGACGCCACCGACGGCCACGCTCAGGTGGGCAAGGTCCTGGTGACCGACACCGCCGTCGACCACGCCGTGAACCCCCCGTTCATCTCCCCCGGGTGCTTCAACGAGCACTCGAGCCTCGCCGACATGCTCGTGCAGACGACCGTCCCGTTCGACAGCCACACCTGGGGCGGTTGGGCGATCGCCCAGTCGTGCACGCAGATCTCGATGGGTCGCGTGGGCCAGCTGGTGGTGCCGTGGGAGGACGACCTGCACTTCGGGTACACCGGCGCCCACGAGCTCCTGCACTACGCCTTCAACGCCCCCGACCTGTACGGGCTCAACTCCGACGCCGACTGTCGCAACCTCGATTGGGACGGCTCGATCATGCACAACACCGGCGGGTGGAACGGCTCCCGCTGGGAGCTGACCGAGCTCGACCGCCACCCCTCGATCACGCCGTGCGCCCACGGCTCGCAGCCGTGGTCGTGGCAGGTGCTGCTGCAGAGGTACACCCAGTTCCCCCCGGCGACGACGCCCCCGCAGGGCGTCCTGGTGACGCAGGCTCGCGGCAACGAGGTCGGTAGCGCGCTGGACATCATGGTCCTCGACCGGGTGCCCGGGGCGTCCACGCTCACCACGTTCGAGGCCGACCTCGGCAACGGCCCGGTCGCGTCGTGCACCGACACGGGCCCGCAGGTGGTCGACGCGCAGGGTGACGCCACCGGCGTCGTCGTGGAGAGCACCCCCGCACCCAATGAGGCCTCCCTGGACATCGTCGAGGGCCGCTTCGCGTGGGCGCCGGAGACCGAGACGCTGACCGCGACGATCACCCTGGACGACCTGTACGACGGTCCGCCCCCGGGCGCCACCGGCCGGTACCTGCGCTACTACTTCACCCACGACTCGGTCGAGTACAACTTCGTCGCCTCCCAGCACGTCGGGCTCGCGAACGAGTTCAGGCTGGTCGGTCCGGGCGGGACCGTGGCCGGCGCCGCCCAGGGCGTGACAGGCGCGTTCGACTCCGGCGCCGACCAGGTGCGCATCTCGCTGCCCGCCGCGGCGTTCGCCGCCGCCAGGCCCGCCAGCGCGCCGATCGGAGAGGGGACGAGGCTCGACGGGTTCCGGATCCTGTCGCAGCGCTACGCGGGCGCGGTGACCCCGACCGCCGACTCCGCGGGGGGCGCGTGTCCGTACGTGGTCGGACAGGAGCACGTCCAGACGAGCGTGCCGACGGACCTGACGCTCCAGGCGTCCACGGTCGGGGGGAGCCGGACGATGGCCAACGGGCTGTCGGCGGTCCTGACGACGGCCGAGGACGGGTCCCCCATCGCGGGACAGGTGGTGTCGTTCTACATCGACGGCAGAGCCGTCGGCGAGGCGGTCACCGACCAGGCGGGCCGGGCGAGCGTCCGAACGTCCAACTTCAACCTGCGCCGCACGACGCCGTCGGCCGTCTTCGGCGGCAGCGACCCGTACGAGCCGAGCAGCGACCGGCTGTAGCGGTCCGGACCTCAGCCGGCGACGGCGGCCAAGGCCTCGTCGTCGGCTGAGAAGTCTGGGTCCGACTGCGGCGGCGGGTTGTCCAGGTGCCAGCGCACCGTCTCCCGCAGCGCCTCGCGCGGGTCGGTGTGCGACCAGCCCAGGACCGTCCGCGCCTTGTCGGAGGACGCGAGCAGGTGCTGGGCGATGGCTCCGGTCATCCCCATGTCCGGGGGGAGCCGGTCGTCGGGCACCCTCACGAGCTCGGCGTCGGAGCCGGCGGCGTCCACGATCTCGCGGGCCAGGGCGGCCATCGGCCACGCCGCCCGCTCGCACGCGTTGAACACCTCGCCCCCGACGTCCTCGCGCTCGCACACGAGCCGGGTCAGCTCGGCCACGTCGGGAGCGAAGCAGCGGGAGGTGACGAACCCCCCGCTCCCTATGGGGATCCGGTCCCTGCCCGCCCTGAGGCGCCGCAGGACGAACTCCTCCCGCCGCTGGTAGTCGCGCGGTCCGTAGATCATCGATAGCCGCAGCACGGTGCCTCCGCGGGCCAGGTAGGCCTCCTCGGCGTCCAGCTTCTCGTAGGTGGTGTGCCCCTGGTCGGCGTAGGGGTACCGCTCCTCCCGTACGGGGGAGTCCTCGAAGAAGGGCACGGCGTCGGTGCACGTCTCCCGCATCATCGCCGTGTAGCCCCGGTACACGTCCACGCTCGACCACATGACGGCCCGGGCGCCCTCGGGGATCGCGGCCAGACCGGCCTCGGCTCCCTCGCGGCTCATCGCCAGGCAGTCGACGACCACGTCCGGGCGGAACGCGGCCACGTCCGCAGCCGCGCCGGCCAGCTCGGACCGCTCCACGTGCAGGTGCTCGGCGTCCGGGAGCCCCTCCGGCTCCGTCTTGCCCCGATGGACGAGCAGCAGCTCGTGTCCCCGGGAGCCCAGGTGCCTGGAAAGGTGCCACCCGATGAAGGCCGTCCCCCCGAAGATCGCGATGCGCATGGACCCTCCTCCTCTTGTACGGTCAGCCGGCCGCATGAGACCGAGCGAGCGAGCCCGCCGGCCGTGGTGGGTGCGGATGACGATCGACGTGACGCCCCTGCGGGCGTCGCGCGACTACCGGTTGCTGTGGTTCGGGCAGCTCGTCTCCCTCAGCGGGTCGCAGCTGCGGTTCGTCGCCGTCCCCTACCAGGTGTGGCTCCTCACCCGCTCCCCGCTCGCCGTCGGGATGATCGGACTGTTCCAAGCCGTCCCGCTGATGGTGTTCTCCCTGTGGGGAGGCGTCGTCGCCGACCACGTGGACCGCCGGAAGCTCCTTCTCCTCACCCAGGTCGGGTTGGCCGGGGTATCCGTCGGGCTGGCCGTCGGGACAGCGACCGGGTTCGCCAGGCTCCCGTACCTGTATGCGCTGACCGCGGCGGGAGCCACGCTGAGCGCGCTGGACGGGCCAGCCCGCCAGTCGATGATCCCCTCCCTCGTGGGCCGGGAGCGGATCCCCGCCGCGATGGCGCTCAACCAGGTCCTCTTCCAGACGTCCGGTGTGATCGGCCCGGCGGTCGGCGGGCTGCTGATCGCCTGGGTCGGGCTCGCCACCACCTACTGGGTCGATGTGGCGACCTACGGCGCGGCGATCACCGCGGTGGCCATGATGCGGCCCCCGGCGCGTCGGGCGGACGGGGGCCGCCCCGGGCTGCGCTCGCTCGTGGAAGGCCTGCGCTACCTCAGGGGCAACCGCGTCCTCCTCTCGACGATGGGCATCGACCTCATGGCGATGTTCCTCAGCTCCCCGAGAGCCCTGTACCCCTTCTTCGCCGAGGAGGTGTTCGCGGTCGGCCCGCAGGGACTGGGACTGCTCTTCGCCGCGCCCGGCGCAGGCGCGCTCGCCGGGGCCCTCTTCGCAGGATGGGTCCAGCACGTCCGGAGGCAGGGGGCGGCCGTGCTGATCGCGGTGGCGGGGTGGGGACTGGCCATCGCCGCGTTCGGGATCGTGAACCGATGGTTCTGGCTGGGGCTCGTCTTCCTGGCGGCGGCCGGGATGTCGGACGTGTTCAGCGCCATCTTCCGCGGGACGATCCTGCAGATGATGGTCCCCGACCGGCTCCGAGGACGCATGACGGCCGTCAACCTGATGGTGGTCATCTCGGGTCCACGCCTCGGCGAGGTCTGGTCGGGCGCGTTCGCCTCGCTGGCCTCCCCGGTGTTCGCCGTGGGCGCCGGAGGGCTCGCCTGCGTGGCCGGGGTGGTGATCGTCGCGATGCTCGTCCCCGCGCTGCGACGCTACGAGGTCGACCCGGACCGGCTCGAAGCGGACGAGTGACGGGCTCATCTGTAGGCCCGGGCCTGGAGCTCGAAGAGCTCCGCGTACAGTCCCCCGCGCGCCATGAGCTCGTGGTGGGAGCCGTGCTCGACCACCCGGCCCCCGTCGATCACGACGATCAGGTCGGCCATCCGCACGGTCGAGAAGCGATGGGAGACGAGCACGGTGACCGCACCCGTCTCGGAGGCCACCCGCCCCGCCGCGCTCGCGTACCGCTCGAACAGCGCGTGCTCCGTCTCGGCGTCGAGCGACGCGGTCGGCTCGTCGAGGATGAGCAGGAGCGGGTCCGGACGCATCATCGCCCGCCCCAGCGCCAGCTTCTGCCACTGTCCGCCCGAGAGCTCCACGCCTCCCTCGAAGGTGCGTCCGAGCTGCGTGGACAGACCCTGCGGCAGCGTGTCCACCACGTCGGCGGCGCCGGCGCGTCCCAGCGCCGCCCCCACCGCCGTCTCGTCGTCCAGCTCGGGCAGCCTGCCCACGCCGACCGTGTTCAGCGCGACGAACTCGAAGCGGGCGAAGTCCTGGAACCCGGCCGAGAGCCGCTCACGCCACCGCTCGGGATCGAAGCGCGAGATGTCGACGCCGTCGAGGGTCATCCGGCCCGAGGTCGGCTCGTAGAAGCGCGCGAGGAGCTTCATCAGCGTCGACTTGCCGGCGCCGTTGTCGCCGACGACCGCGACCGTCGAGCCGGCGGGGATGGTGAGCTCGACCCCGGTCAGGACGTCGGTCTCCGTGCCCGGGTAGCGGAAGGAAACGTCCTCGAAGACGATCGCCTCGTCGATCCGCGCCGGGACGGGCGCCGGGTCGGGAGCCCGCCTCGACCTCTCGGCCGCGTACTCCTGCAGCCATAGATAGCGGCGGACCACGACGAGCGACCGCAGCATCCACATCAGCATCATCACGGACTGCTGCACCTGGTTGTTCACGGCCGACGCGAGCGTCAGGGTGAGCAGCACGTCCCCGGGGGTGGCCCGGCCCGTCATCGCCCGCCTCACCACGAAGACGACGGCGCCGACGTAGCCGATCCCGAACAGCAGCCAGCCCGCCGTGACCAGCGCGCCGCCGCGCAGGGCGGTGCGGTTCTGCTCCCGGTCGGCGACCCGCCAGGCCGCGTCGTGGCGGTCGACCAGCTCCCCCTTCAGCCCGAAGAGCCGCAGCTCCTTGCCGGGGGCGGGCGTCGTGGCGAGGTCGAACAGGTGCCGGGACAGCCGCACCTCCGACGCGGTCCGCTCCCGCGCTCTCTGCCGCCACGACTCGGCGAGCGCGCTCGTCCCGAGCGACGGGATCGCGAACAGGGGCAGGGCGAGCAGCGCCGGGTGGATCCGCGCGAGCAGGAACGCGGTCGCGCCCACGCGCACGACCGTCCCGATGTTCTCGACGATCTGCCGCTGCACCGACGAGAGAGCCTGGGTGTCCGAGCGCAGCAGCTCGATCTGGTCGTGGTAGTCGGGACGCTCGTGGTGCTCGATGGAGGGGATGCCGCCGGCGAGGTCCATCAGGCGCCGGTCGATCAGGACGCTCATCTTCTCCTGCAGGACCGTGTCGGCGTGGAACCCCGACCACCCGGACAGGATCACCAGCGCGAGGGCGCCCGTCACGAGCCCCGCCGTGGTCCAGACGGCGGATGCGTCCGCGGCGAGGGCGGCGTCGGCGATCATCTTCAGGGCCAGCGCGAAGACCGGCTCGAAGGCGTTCCTGGCGACGGACAGGACCAGGCTCGCGCTCGCCCGCCATGCGTCGGCCTGGAAGGCGAAGCGGACCATCGTCCACATGCCGCGCATCAGACGGCCTCCTCGGTGTCCGTGAACCGCGCCGCCTGGAGACGGAACATGTGCGCGTACCGGCCACCCCGCTGCATGAGCTCCTCGTGGGATCCCTCCTCGACGACGCGTCCCCCCTCGAGGACCACGATGCGGTCGGCCCGGCGCACGGTGGAGAAGCGGTGCGAGATGACGATCGTGGTCAGCCCCTGCGTGAGCTCGAGGAAGCGGTCGTAGATATCGGCCTCAGAGCGGACGTCGAGGTTCGCCGTGGGCTCGTCGAGGATCAACACCCCGGCTCCCGACTTCACGGCGAACAGGGCCCGGGCGAGGGCGACCCTCTGCCACTGCCCTCCGGACAGTTCGGCTCCCCCCTCGTAGTGACGGGCGAGAGGGGTGTCCCAGCCGTCGGCCAGCGACTCGATGGCCGGCCAAGCGCCGGACCGGCGAGCCGCCTCGGTCAGCGCGGCGTCGTCGTCGATCCGGTCGAGCGCCCCGTACCCGACGTTGCACCGCGCAGACAGCTCGTAGCGCACGAAGTCCTGGAAGATGGCGCCGATGCGGCGCTGCCAGGCGTCCGGGTCGATCTCGCGCAGGTCGACCCCGTCCACCGCGACGCGTCCCTCCTGCGGGTCGTACAGGCGGGAGAGCAGCTTCACGAGCGTCGTCTTGCCGGCGCCGTTTGATCCCACGACGGCCAGGGAGCGTCCGGCCGGGATGGTCAGGTCGAGCCCGTCGAACACGTCCGTGTCCCGCCCGGGGTAGCGGAACCGGACGCCCTCGAAGCGGATCGCCTCGCGTGGGGCGCCGTCGGCGGGAAGCAGGCCCGTGAGGGCGGCTGGGCTCGGGGACCGCTCGAGCTCGAGCAGCGGGGGAACCGACCCGGCCCCGTAAGCGACCCGCAGCTCGTTGTCTCCGATGTTGGCCAGGGCTCCGACCCCGAACACGGCCTGGATGTAGACGGTGAGCTCCCCGAGCGAGATCGTCCCGCGCGCCCCGGCCAACCCGACCAGGAGGATGGTCGCGAAGTTGGCCGCGCCGATCAGGGCCACCGCCCAGGCGATCGCTCCCCAGCCCTTGCTCCGGCGCCGCCAGACCTCTCGGAGCGCCGAGACGGCGTGCTCGTCGAAGGTCGCGCTCACCCATCTGGACAACCCGAAGATCCTCGTCTCCTTCACGGCAGCGGGAGCCAAGGCGATGTCGCGGAGGTACTGGGCCCGGCGCAGGACCGGCGTCTCCCCGACGTGCACCTCCACGACCTCCATGAACTCCCGGCGGAACCGCCGGATGACGACGACCCAGACGGCCAGCAGGGAGGCGGCGGCGAGCGGGTGGAAGGTCGCCAGCACGACGGCCGACGCGACGCCTGCGAGCAGGTTGCTCCACGCACCGGCCAGCCCGACGATCGCGTCCCCGGGTTTCCAGTTGCCGGTTCCGACCCCGCGTGCGGCCGAGATGCGGTCCAGGACCTCCGGGTCCTCGAGGTGGGCGATCCCGGACGGGGCGAGGACCGCTCGCATCGTCCGAGCACGCAGCGCGCCGTCGACCCGCCTCCCGAACGCCTCGGCGAACCCGGTCCGGACGGGAGCGAGCACCTGCTGGGCGACGAAGACGACCGCGACGGCCACGAGGGCCAGCTGCAGCCGGTCCGCCGCGGGGGAGCCGGGGCCTCCGGCCACCGCCCCCGGGACGGTCCCCACCAGCGCCCCGCTCGCGAGCTGGAAGGCGACCGGCAAGGCGGCCCCCATCAGGACCGCCGCCACCAGCACGAGGGTCATCGGCAGGCTGACCGAGGGGAGCAGGCGTATCAGCTGGAGGCGCGCTCGCCGGGCGCCGGGTGAGCTCAGGACTCCTCCTCCAGCACCGGAGCCATCGCGATCAGCAGGCCGAACCTCGTCACGTCGCCCGGTTGGTCCGGGTCCTGCTCCATCTCCTGCACGAGCGCCTTGAACCGGCGCACGAACTCGCGGTGGCGGTCCGGGTCGAGGGGGGCGATCGCGCGCAGGACGGTGACCTGGGGGTCCTCGCGCTTCTCCTCGCCGAGCTGGCGACCTACCGCCGCCTCGACCTCGCGCAGCGTCTGTCCGAACACCGATGCGATCGACCCGGCCAGCAGGGCGGGTGAGATCTCGGCCGAGACGACGAAGGTGCGGGCGGAGGCCCGGTACAGCCGCTCTACCGCCCCGGAGACGGTCCGCTGGGACGTCTCCCGGATCAGCCCGAGCTTCTCCAGCATCCGGACGTGGTAGTAGAGCCGGTGCCGGGTCGACCCCACGATCGCGGCCAGCTCGCCCACGGACCGCTCCCGCGGACACAGCTCCTCCAGGATCCTCATGCGCAGGGGGTCGGAGATGGCCCGCAGGGCCGGGAGCTCGGAGATGACGAGCGTGTCAGGCGGTTCGAATGGCACGGACGGGCCGGGGCTTCGCTCCCTCTCCGCCACCCGGACCCCCTGACGCTCGGCGTCCCGCACCGGGACCGGTAAAGTTTCTTTTACCGCCCTCGGGCAGTCAAGCGCGCCGGCAGGCGGCCTCCACCTCCGCGACCGCCTTAGGCACGCCCGAGGTGAGGACCTCGCACCCGCCTTCCGTCACGACGACGTCGTCCTCGATGCGGATGCCGATGCCGCAGAAGGCCTCGGGCACGGGGTGCTCCATCTCCTCGGCCCCCGCGCGCTCCTCGTCCTCCACCCGCTTGGACGCCTGGGGTCCGAGGCGCAGCCTCCGCTCCCACTGGGCCTCCTCATCGATCGGGAGCAGCGGCAGGGAGACGGTCTCCCGTCCGGGGGACACGTACAGTCCGGGCTCGATCGTGAACACCATGCCGCTGCGCAGCGGGCGGGGGGCTCCCTCCAGGCGCGTGGCGCCGACGTCGTGGACGTCCATGCCGAGCAGGTGGCTCGTCCCGTGGGGGAAGAAGGTCCGGTCGTGCTGCATGGAGAGCGCGTCGTCCACCGGTCCGGGCAGCAGCCCCAGCGCGACCATGCCCTCGGCGAGGACCCGTCGGGCGGTCTCGTGCACCTGTTTCATCGAGGCCCCCGGACGCACCGCCGCGACCGCCGCCTCATTGGCGGCCAGGACCACCTCGTACAGGTCGCGTTGCGGGCCCGAGAACGACCCGTCCGCGGGGAAGGTCCGGCTTATGTCGCCGGCCATCTCGCCGAACCCGGCTCCCGCGTCGACCAGGACGAGGTCGCCCTGCTCGATCCGCCGGGAGTTGTCCACGTAGTGCAGCACGCACGCGTTGGGACCGGACGCCACGATCGTGCCGAAAGCGTTGCGCCTGGACCCGGACATGCGGAACCGGTGCTCGAGCGCGGCCTGCACCTCGTACTCGTACGCGCCGGGGGCGCCAACCCGCATCGCCTCCAGGTGGCCCTCGGCGCTGATGGCGCAGGCGCGCCGCAGCGACTCCAGCTCCGCGGGGGTCTTCTGGACGCGCATCTCCCACAGCACAGGGGTCGGGTCCACGATCCGGTCGGGGACCGTCACCCCGTGGGACCTCATGGCCCGGGCCTGCTGGATCAGCCCGGTGACGAGCGAGTCGTGGGAGCCGCCGAGCCGGTAGACGATGGCCGAGCGCCCGATCGCCCGCTCGCGCAGCTTCGCGCTCAGCTCCCCGATGGGGTACGCGGCGTCCGCCCCGTGGTCGCGGATGGCTCCCTCGGGACCGGCGCGCGGCCCGTCCCACAGCTCGGCGAGCTCGTCGCGGGGCCGGACGAACAGGACGTACCGCTCTTCGGGGTGGCCTGGGTCGAAGAGGGCGACCGCGTCCGGCTCCGCGAACCCGGTGAGCATCCACAGGTCGGGGTCCTGGCGGAACGGGCCCTCGTCGGCCGGGGCCGGGGCGCCGGCGATCACGGCGATCGAGTCGTCCCCGAGGGCGTCCATCAGCTCCCGGCGTCGCTGCGCGAAGGGCGTGTCCACGCCTCAGCGTGTCCGACCGCGGGACGGGCGCGCAAGGGGAGCCGGCGTAGACTTGGCCATGCCCGCGTCGGCCTTCGCGGGGGGCCCCTGCGTCTGCCGCCACCGGATCGAGGTCTGCGACGAGCGCTGCGTCCGGGAGCTGGTGGACGTGCCGTCCTACTTCGCCTGCCTGCGCCTCACCGGACGTCGCTGCGTCGTGGTCGGCGGGGGGCCGGTGGCCCTCGAGAAGGTGGAGGGCCTCCTCGCCTGCGGCGCAGACGTCACGCTCGTCTCCCCGGAGGCGGTCGCGGACCTGGCGGGGCTGGCCGAGGAGGGGTCGATCGTCTGGACCCGCCGGGGCTACCTCCCCCAGGACCTCGACGGGGCCTTCGTGGTGGTCGCGGCAACCGACGACACGGATCTGAACGTCGCCGTCTCCCAGGACGCGGACGCCCGGGGGACCCTGTGCAACGTCGCGGACGTCCCGCCTCTCTGCAGCTTCATCCTGCCGGCGGTCGTGCGGAACGGACCCGTCGCCATCGCGGTCTCGACCTCGGGAGCCTCGCCCGCCCTCGCGCAGCGGATGCGAGACGAGATCGCGGCCGCGTTCGGTGAGCCTTACGCGCGGCTGGCCGAGATCCTCAACGAGGTGCGGGGGTGGGCGAAGGCGACGCTCCCGACCTATCGGTCCCGCAAGGCCTTCTTCGACTCGGTCGTGCACGGGACCCCAGACCCGGTCGAGCTGCTGCGCACGGGAGACGAGGCCGGGCTCCGGGAGCTCCTCGAGCGACGCCGCCGCGAGGCCTCCCCCGACTAGCGCGAAGCGCGCAAAGTCCCCGGATCGCACGGGTGACGTTTGACACGTCATACCCCCGTGGTACGTTTCTGGAACAGCGTACCGCTGAGAGAAACGCAAGTAAAGTAACCCTAACTAGCCAGGTTAAGTGGCCCTGTCCCCAGATCGGGGCGAGTGACGGAGGTTGCGGTTGAAGAAGAACGAGGCCGAGCGCCGAGGATTCCTCAGGACGGAGATCGCCCGTTTCTGGGCCTGGTACGAGGAGAACTACAAGCTCAACGTCACCGTGGCCCTCGTCCTGTTCACGATGCAGCTCCTCCACCTGACCTGGTTGTCGCTGGACGTGGTCGCCGAGCGCCTCACGGGTCAGAGCTACTTCCCCGCCTCCGGACCCCTGCTCGCCCTGCTCGTGGTCGTCGACCTCTTCGAGATGCCGGCGCTGGTCAGCGTCTCCCTCATCTACGTGAACGAGCTCCGCAAGCAGGTCAGGTTCAAGCCGATGCTCTACCTCGTGCTGCTCAACTCGCAGTGGCTGCACATCCTGTGGATCACCGACGAGTTCGTGGTCGAGAAGTTCTCGGGTTCGCCGATGGCGGCTTGGCCCATGTGGCTCGCCTGGGCGGCCATCGGGATCGACTACCTCGAGCTGCCGGTCATGTTCGACACCGCTAAGAGGTTCGTGGAGACCCTCCGCAACGGAGGCTCGCTGCCCGAGCTGAAGAAGGCCCTAGCCGAGGACGAGCCGAAGGCCGTCGAGCCGGCTCTTCAGACCCGGGCCCTGGTGGTGGACCACGGGACCAACGGCAACGGCAACGGCAACGGCAACGGCAACGGCAACGGCAATGGACACCGCCACGAGGACGCCCCTTCCATCGAACAGATGCCGGCACGCGAACACATCTGAGCGGCCCACCGCAGACGGAGTCCGAGAGGGCGCCCCCCGGGGCGCCCTCTCCCGTTGACACCCCGCCCCGAGACCGCTACGTTTTCGGAACGCTGTACCGCTGACAGGAACACGGGCCGGGGAGGGCTTATGAGACCCCATGTCGAGCTGATCCACGCCGACGACTACATCTGGCACGCCGCCGAGCTCCCGGGGGGCGAGGGCCGGGCCGCCGAGCGTCGCCTCTCCGTGGACGAGGAGGACGGGTCCTGCTCCCTGCAGATCCGGTTCGAGACCGACTGGGGACGCGGGCCGGGCATCCTCCACGCCAACACCGAGTTCTACGTGCTGGACGGGGAGATGTCCTACGGCGGACAGCGGATGGGCAAGGGCGCTTACGTCTACATCCCGAAGGGGGTGCCGGGCGACGCGATCACCTTCCGTGAGGGGACGACGATCCTGCACTACCGCGAGTACGGCGACGCCGGGTTCGACCCGGTCGATTCGACCAACGCCCCCCGCTGGGACGACGCCTACGAGGACGTCATAGTCATCGACACCGAGGCCATGAAGTGGGACCCGGTGGCGGTGGAGGGTCCGATGCCGGGCCTGCTGATCAAGTACCTGCACATCGATCCCGTGTCCGGGTTCTACACCCGCCTCGTCCACGCGTCCGAGGGGTGGGCCGACCACCGGCTGGCCCACCACCCGTGCTACGAGGAGGCCTACACGACGCAGGGTCACATGACGTACAACTTCGGCACCCTCGTCGAGGGCACCTACTTCTTCCGTCCGGCCCGCGTGAAGCACGGCCACTTCACGTCGATGGAAGGCGGGGCGACCTGGCTCCTGCGGTCCGACGGCGAGCTCACCAACTGGTACACCCAGAACGAGTACGTGCGGTGGGGCGGCGAGGCGGTCAACTACGGTCCGAACGGGGGCCGGATGGTCTGGTCGCAGTCCACCCACGACCTGGCTCAGCCGTGGCGGGACCCCGACGACCTGGCCCACCTGTACAAGAGCCTTCAGTTCCAGTGGGACAGGGGAGCCAAGGACGTCCCGTACAAGCCGCACGGGACCGGTCCGGACCCGAGCCTCGTCCAGCTCGCGAAGGCGTTCGAACGGGCCCGGATGGCGGAGCACGGCCACGGAGAGCACACGCACGACGACGAGGAGGCCGTCCCGACGCACGAGGCGATGGGCCTGGCCGACCCCCGATCGCTCGAGCACCCCGACGAGCGCACCGACCGGCGCAGCCACGACTGGGGAGCGGGCCGTCCGTACAAGCAGGGAGACCCCACCCCCGCACCGATCCTGTCCAGCCTCCCGGTGAGGTCCCGCAAGGCGGGCCGCTGGGACGGCGACGGGATGTGATGTCCGGACCGCTCGACGGCGTCCGGGTCATCGACGCCAGCACGGTCCTGGCCGGACCGTTCTGCTGTCAGATCCTGGGCGACTTCGGGGCGGACGTCATCAAGGTCGAGCACCCCCAGCGCGGGGACGCGATGCGCGGGCACGGGCCGTCGAAGGACGGGGTGCCCTTGTGGTGGAAGATGCTGTCCCGCAACAAGCGGACCATCGGCCTGTACCTCGGTGATCCGGCGGGAGCCGAGGTGTTCAAGGAGCTCCTCCGGACGGCGGACGTGCTCGTGGAGAACTTCCGCCCGGGAACCCTCGAGCGTTGGGGGCTGGGCCCGGACGTCCTGCACGGGATCAACCCGGGACTGGTCGTCGTCCGGGTGACCGGGTTCGGGCAGACCGGACCGTACGCGCACCGGCCCGGGTTCGGGACGCTCGCCGAGGCCATGAGCGGGTTCGCCGCCATCACCGGGGAGCCGGACGGGCCCCCGACCCTGCCCCCCTTCGGCCTCGCCGACGGCATCACCGGCATCTCGGCCGCCTGCTCGGCCGTGATGGCCCTGTACCACCGCGACGTGCGGGCGGGCGGGGGCCAGTGCGTGGACATCTCGATCCTGGAGCCGATCGTCTCGGTGCTCGGCCCCCAGCCGATCGTCTACGACCAGACGGGCGAGGTGCAGCCGCGCACGGGCAACCGTTCGGACAACAACGCCCCCCGCAACACCTACCGGACCGCCGACGACCGCTGGGTGGCGATATCGACCAGCGCGGACACGATCGCCGCCCGCGTCATGCACCTGGTCGGGCACCCCGAGGTGATCGACGAGCCCTGGTTCTCGTCCGGCAAGGGACGGGCCGAGCACGGCGACCTGCTGGACGCGTGCGTCGCCGAGTGGATCGGCGAGCGGACCCGCGACGAGGTGGTCGAGGCGTTCGAGGCGGCGGACTGCGCGATCGCCCCCGTGTACGACGTGGCCGACCTGATGGACGACCCCCACGTGACCGACACCCATATGATCACCACGGTCGACGACCCCGATCTCGGACCGGTCCGCATGCAGAACGTGCTCTTCCGGATGAGCCGGACCCCGGGCGAGATCAGGTTCACCGGCCGGGACCGGGGCGCGGACACCGACGAGGTGCTGGGCTCCCTGGGCGTCGACCCCGAGCGCATCGCGGAGCTGAGGGAGCGTGGCGTCGTTGCCTGAGCACGCGACGGCGACCGACGCGCTGCTCGCAGCCGTGCGCTCCGGGATCCGCGTCTTCGACCTCGGACGAGAGATGTTCATCGGCATGCCGCAATCCCCCAACCACCCCCAGTACCGGACCGCCCTGCAGCGTCGCCACGGCGACGTGATGCGCGACGACGGCGGGTCGGCGGCCAGCGAGCTGCTCGTCACCGGCACCCACGTCGGCACCCACGTGGACGCGCTCTCCCACGTCTCCCACTGCATGAAGCTGTACGGCGGCGTGGACGCGGCCGAGGCGCAGACGGGGGGCCGGTTCTCCACGCACGGCGTCGAGCAGGTCGAGCCCGTGGTCTGTCGCGGGGTCCTGATCGACCTCGGCGTGTGCGAGCCCGGACACGAGGTCACCCCGGACGAGCTGGAGGCGGCGTGTCCCGTGCCGTTGCATCCCGGCGACGTGGCCCTGGTCCGGACCGGATGGGGACGGCTCTGGCCCGACTTCGACGCCTATGTCGGACACGACTCCGGGGTTCCCGGTCCGGGCGAGGCGGGAGCCCGTTGGCTCGCGTCACACCGGGTGCGGGCCGCCGGTGCCGACACGATCGCGTTCGAGCGCGTCGCTCCGGGAGCCGGACACGCGCTGCTCCCCGCCCATCGGGTCCTGCTCGTCGAGCACGGCATCCACATCATCGAGACGCTGGCGCTCGAGGAGCTCGCCGAGGCGGGCGTGACCGAGTTCCTGTTCGTGATGTCCCCGCTGAAGCTGGTCGGGGCGACCGGCTCCCCGGTGAGGCCTCTCGCGGTGGTGCCGGCGTGAGCATGGTGGCCAGGCTCGCCGGGTTCGTGGCTGAGGCCGACATCCCGGACGACCTCCCGGTGGACGACCGCATCCTGGACACCCTCGGCGTCGCCCTCGGCGCCCTGCGCCTGGACACGAGCCAGGCCGCCGTCGCCCACTCCACCGAGATGGGGGGAGCCCCCCAGGCGACCGCGATCGGCATCCGGGACAGGCTCCCGGCCCCGAACGCCGCGTTCGTCAACGGTGTGCTCGCCCATTCCCTCGACTACGACGACACGCACCTCCCCTCGGTGCTGCACCCCAGCGCGAGCGTGGTCCCCGCCGCGCTCGCGGGGGCTGAGCTCGCCGGCGCCTCGGGGGCCGGCCTCCGCGCGGCGGTGGGCGCGGGACTGGAGGTCTGCGTGCGGCTCGGCATGGCCGGGTACGACGCACAGGCCCGCAACTCCACCTACTTCGACCGCGGACAGCACGCGACCTCGATGTGCGGAGCGATCGCGGGCGCGGCGGCCGCCGCCCGGCTGCTCGGCCTGGACGCCGACGGCATCGGACACGCGATGGGCATCGCGGTCTCGATGGCCTCGGGCGTGATCGAGGGCAACCGCACGGGCGGGACCGTGAAGCGACTGCACTGCGGGTGGGCGGCGCAGTCCGCGGTGACCGCGGCGATGCTCGCCTCCCGCGGGTTCACCGGTCCGGCATCGGCGCTCGAGGGGAGGTTCGGGTTCTTCCAGGCTTTCCTGTCCGGACGGTTCGACGGGGACGCGGTTGTCGAGGGTCTCGGCTCCCGTTGGGAGGCACGGCGCATCTTCGTGAAGCCCTACCCCGCCAACCACTTCACCCACGCGGGGATCGACGCCGCGCTCGCCCTGCGCGAGCGGGGGCTGCGTCCGGAGCGGGTCCAGTGGATCGAGCTCGGCGTGGCAGGCCCCACGGTCCGGACGATCGGCGAGCCGATCGAGTCGAAGCGGGCTCCCGCGACCGGCTACCAGGCGCAGTTCAGCGGTCCGTACACGGTGGCTTCCGCGCTCGTCGGGGGGTCTGGGCTCGGCCTGGGCCTCGACGACTTCTCCGACGAGCTCTGCCGGGAGCCGGTCCGGCAGGAGCTGGCCGCGAAGGTGTCCGTGGTGGCCGACGAGTGGGCGGGCGCCATCTTCCCCGAGCAGTTCCCGGCCGTCCTGCGCGTACGCACCACCGACGGTGACGAGTTGGTGGAGCGGGTCGAGCACAACCGAGGCGGGCCGCAGCGCCCGCTGAGCCCCGACGAGCTGAGGAGGAAGTTCCGCGACAACGCGCTGCGCGTCCTTCCGCCGGACGCGATCGAGGGCATCGAGGAGGCCGTGACGAACGGGGCGGACGCGGCAGCGATCCTGGCTCCGGCGACCGAGGCGAAGGGGGAATGATGGCGAGGTTCGACCTGGTGGTGACCGGCGGGACGGTCGTGATCCCGTTCGTCGGCGAGCTGCGAGCGGACATAGGCATCCGCGAAGGACGCATCGCCGCGATCTCCGACTCGCTCGGCCCGGGCGACGCCGACGAGGCGATCGACGCGTCCGGGAAGGTCGTGCTCCCGGGAGCCGTCGACTCCCACTACCACCTCGGCATCTACCGCGACATCACCACGGACACCGAGTCGGAGACCACCTCATCGCTCGTCGGCGGCGTCACGAGCGTGATCAGTTACTTCCGGACCGGCTCCCACTACCTCAACAGGACCGGCCCCTACCGCGAGATCTTCCCGGAGGTGCTCGAGCGCGTCGACGGCCACGCGAAGGTCGACTACGCCTTCCACCTGGCCCCCATGACGGCCGAGCACATCACCGAGATCCCGTGGCTCGTCGACGAGATGGGTGTCTCGAGCTTCAAGTACTACATGTTCTACAAGGGGTTCGACCTCGCGGCCGCCAGCCGCGACGCGAAGTCGTACACGATGTCGGAGGAGTACGACCTCGGGCACCTCTTCGAGATCATGGAGGCGGTGGCGGAGGTCGACGCGCGCCACCCCGGACGCATCTCTCTATCTCTGCACTGCGAGCAGGCCGAGCTGCTGCGCGTCTTCATCGAGCGGGCGAAGCGCGATCCATCGGTCTCCGGGCTCGCCGAGTACTCGGCCGGACGTCCGCCGCTGACCGAGCGCCTGTCCATCGAGGAGGCGGGGGTGCTCGCCGACCACACGAGGGCGCGCGTGAACTTCCTGCACCTGTCCTCCGCCGACGCGCTCCGCACCGCCGTCGAGGTGTCCCAGCGCTACCCGCACCTCGAGGCGAACCTCGAGGTGACCGTCCACCACCTGGCGCTGAACCACGAGTCGCTGCAGGGCCTGGGAGGCAAGGTGAACCCGCCCATCCGGACGGCGCAGGACAACGAGGCCCTGTGGGAAGGCGTGCGTCTCGGACAGGTAGGCACCGTCGTGAGCGACCACGCGTGCTGCATGGAGGACGCCAAGGGAGACGACCTGTGGCCGGCCCTGCCCGGCTTCGGGGGCACGGCCCTGCTCTACCCGGTGCTGATCTCGGAGGGCCACCACCGGCGGGGACTGACCCTCGAACACATGACGCGGCTCGCGGCGGCGAACCCGGCGCGCACCTTCAACCTCTATCCCCGCAAGGGGACGATCGCGGTGGGCTCCGACGCCGACCTCACCATCGTCGACCCGGAGTGGGAGCAGGTCGTGACGCCCGAGCTGTGCCGGTCGGCCCAGGACCACACCCCCTTCAACGGTGTGCCGCTGAAGGGGTGGCCGGTGGCCACGCTCGTGCGCGGCATCCCGATGCTGCGCGACGGGGAGGTCGGCAAGGACTTCCCGGGCCGCTACGTGAAGCGCGCCTAGACCCGGTCGCGCGCGGCGAGCGTCACCCTCGTCGTCCGTCTCTCGCCGTCCCGCTCGTAGGTGACGGTGACGGTTCGGCCGACGGACCTCCGGCTCAGGACGGAGATGAGCTCGGCGATGGAGCCGACGCGCGAGTCGTCGATGGCGACGATGACGTCCCCCGTCCGCAGCCCGGCGGCGTCCGCCGGGGAGCCCGGGGTCACCTGCTGGACGAGTGCACCGCGGTCCCCGGGCACGTCCTCGCCCGCTACCCCCATGAACGGCCGGCTCGCCGTCCCCGTCTCGATGATCTCGTCGGCCAGACGACGCGCGATATCGATCGGGACCGCGAAGCCGACGCCGACGTTGCCCTGACCCGACCCCACGATCGCCGTGTTGATCCCGATCACCGCGCCACGCGAGTCGGCGAGGGCGCCGCCGGAGTTGCCCGGGTTGATCGGCGCGTCCGTCTGGATCGCGTCGGTGAGCCGGACACCGCCGCCCAGGTCGATGTTGCGGTGGAGCGAGCTCACCACGCCCGCTGTGACCGTCCCCTCCAACCCGAACGGGCTCCCGATCGCGACAGCCGCATCTCCTACGTCCACCTCCTCGATCGTCCCGACCGTCGCCGCGGGGAGGCCGGAGCGATCGACCTTCAACACCGCGATGTCGTCGCTGGGCTGCGCGTCACCCACCACCCGAGCCGGGAGCGTCTCACCCGTCGAGAGCGTCACCTCGACCTGGCGGGCGCCGTCCACCACGTGAGCGTTCGTGATGACGTAGCCGTCCGAGCGGTAGATCACACCGGATCCGGTCCCGGTCGCGGTTCGCCCGAAGGGACCCGCGGCGGCCGTCGAGTCCACCCTCACGACGGAGGGGGCGACGGCGGCGGCCACCCCCGCCACCCCCGATGGGCCGGTCCGTCCGGACGGAGCCGCGACCCGCACCTCAGCCGGGGGACGGTCCGTGGCCACGGCGAAGGACCCGGCCCCCACCACCCCACCCAACAGCGCGGCGAGGAACGGCACGACGAGGCCCTTCCACCGCCATCCCCTTGGGTCTCGCCGCTGCGCCGGGGGCTCGGAGGTGGGCTCGTCCGCTCGGGGTCCGTACGGACGCTGCTGTTCGACGATCCACGTGTCCATAGGGTCTGTAGGCCCTACAGGGCGACGTGAGCCGGCGCCGGGGCGGGCTCGACCGAACCATCCGTGTCCGACGACGGCGCGGGGGCACGTTCGACCCTGTCCTTCTCGCCGTGGCCGCGACCTCCGCGGCGGCACCGGGTGCGGTCCTGCTGGCAGGCCTCGCGACGCTTCTCCATCTCCGCCCAGCGTCCGGGGGAGACCGCATGCACGGAGCGCGTCACGAACCCGGCCTCCGTCTCCGTCCGCATCGTGTGCACTCGGTCGCCCACCTTCAGGTCGCCGACGCCGGCCTGCGACCCGTCCCGGCGGATCGCCGTGTCCTCCGCCACCGCGACCCGGACGACGTGGCCGTCGTCCTCCCGGATCGTCAGGTGCTGTCCGTCGACGTCGGTCAGCTCGCCGCGATCCGCACGGACCGTGACGAAACCCTCCCCATCGCGGTCCGGGACGACGGACTCCGACCGCAGCGCGCCGAACGGTCCACCCTTGTGGACCCAAGGCCTCCCTTCGCGGCCGGGGGGGCGTTCGGCGCTCCCGTCCTGCGCCGCGACCGAGACGGCCGAACCGAGCACGATCCCCGAGACCACCAGAGCCACCGCCTTCACGATCGACCTCATGACACTCCTCCTCGTTCCTGCGGATCCCGTGTGGTGCCGGGGACATCAGACCGCGCCGGGCTGGGCTCCCCATGAGCCCCACCTGAGAGGTCGCTGAGGATCGGGAGCCGGACGACGAAGGTCGCCCCGCCACCCACCGTCCCCTCGACATGGACCGATCCGTCGTGCGCCCGGACGATCGCGTCGACGATCGACAGACCGAGACCGGCTCCCCCCGTGTCGCGGGTCCGGGACGGGTCCGCGCGGTAGAAGCGTTCGAACACGCGCCGCTCGTCCCCCTTGGGGACGCCGGGTCCGTGGTCGACCACCCGCAGGACGGCGTGCTGCCCCGTCCGGGAGACGTCCACATCCACGGGGGTCCCGTCCGGGGTGTGCGCGAGCGCGTTCGACAGCAGGTTCGCGAGCACCTGACGCAACCGGATCCCGTCGCCGAGCACGGGGACCGGCCCGGACGTCCGCAGCCCGATCGGCCGGTCCGGGTCGCTGGCGCGGGCATCGGTCACCGCGTCCGCCGCCAGCGCCGCGAGGTCCACGGGCTCCCGCTCCAGGGGCCGTCCCTGGTCGAGGCGAGCCAGGACGAGCAGGTCCTCGACGAGCACGCCCATCCGAGCCGCCTCGTCCTCGATGCGGGCCATCGCGTTCGCGAGGTCGTCCGGGCGGGCGCGCGCCCCGCGACGGAACAGCTCCGCGTACCCGCGTATCGAGGTGAGGGGCGTCCGCAGCTCGTGGGAGGCGTCGGCGAGGAAACGCCGCAGCCTGGCCTCGGACTCCGTCCGCTCGGCGAACGCCCGCTCGATCTGCGCGAGCATCGCGTTGAGAGCCACCCCCAGCCGTCCGACCTCCGTGCGAGGGTCGGTCGTGCCCACGCGTGCGGACAGGTCGCCGGCGGCGATCTCCGATGCCGTCTGCGCCATGCGTTCGAGCGGCGCGAGTCCGACGCGAACCACCCACGTCGCGAGTGCGGCCAGCGCCGTCAGCACGGACACCCCCACGAGCGCCATGATCCACAACAGGCGGGCGAGCGTCTGCTTCATCTCCGTGAGCGGGACGGCGACGACGAACGCGGCCGCGGTGCCGGGGAGGAACTCCGTGGAGAAGCGGTGGGTATCGGTCTCGGTCACGGGGTCGAGGTAGTCGGGGAGCCGCGGCCGCTGGAACGACGGCGCCTCACCGAGCCAGGTCTCGGCGACGACTGCCCCGTTGTCGAGGATCGCCGCCCACGTGCCGGCTGGGTAGGTGCTCGGGCGGGGCGCACGGCGGATACCGGGCCTGTCCGGGCGGCCCTCGAAGAGCGCGCGCGTCGCCGGCTGGCGGGCGGCCTCGATCTGCTGGTCGACGCGCGCGCTCAGGAACGACCGCATCGAGGCGTAGACGGCCAGGTTCGCGAGCAGCAGCCCGACCGCGGCCATCGCGAGCAGCCCCACGACCAGCCGCGCGCGCAGCGACACCTACGCTCCCTGTGGGAGCCGGAGGCTGTACCCGACCCCGCGGATCGTGTGGATCAACGGCGGGCCCTCAGCGTCGACCTTGCGGCGCAGGTAGCTGATGTAGGTCTCGACCACGTTGGCGTCGCCGCCGAAGTCGTAGTTCCAGACGTGATCGAGGATCTGCGCCTTCGAGAGCACCCGGCGCGGGTTGCCCATCAGGTACCGCAGGAGCTTGAACTCGGTCGCCGTGAGGCTGATGGCGCGTCCGGACCGCCACACCTCGTGCGTCTCCTCGTCGAGCTCGAGGTCGGCGAAGGTGAGCCTGGACGCCGCCCCGGGAGCCCCGTGGGCTCGGCGCAGGACCGCGCGCACCCGCGCCACGAGCTCCTCGAGGCTGAAGGGCTTCGTGAGGTAGTCGTCGCCCCCGGTCGTCAGGCCCCGAACCCTGTCCTCCACGGCGTCGCGCGCGGTGAGGAACAGGACGGGCGTGGGACGGCCCCCGTCGCGCAACCGGCGCAGGACCTCGAACCCGTCGAGGTCGGGCAGCATCACGTCCAGGACGACGAGGTGGGGGTGGAAGTCCTCGACGCGGCGCAGCCCCTCGCGTCCGGACTGCGCCGTCGCGGTCTCGAACCCCTCGTAGCGCAGGGCGGTCGCGACGAGGTCCGTGATGTTGGCCTCGTCGTCCACGACCAGGACGCGCTGCTGCTCGTCTCCCACGCTCCCATCGTCGCGCGTCCGGATCGCGCCTCGCTGTGCCTCAGCTGTGAGGGAGCTGAGAGGGAGCCGGGGGTATCGCGACGGCGCTCTTGCCGTCGCGGGACACGCGTCGCGCGCCCGGCTCGCCTCGACCGGTCGTGTGTCCCGGAGCGGCAGGATGTTGCCGTCCCGGGACACGCACCTCGCCAGGACCGCGCCGGACGTGGGCGCGTGTCCCGTTCCGGACGTCCTGTCGGCGCTGGGTGCTCACATGGGGACGCCTTCCCCTCGATCGGGGAGGCGCGCGTGGGCGACAGGGACAGACGCCTGGCCGCGGTGGCGGCCCAGCAGCACGGGATCTTCACCGGGGGCCAGGCGGTGGCCGCCGGGTTCCCGCGGCGGACGGTCCGCTCGCGGAGCGCGTCCGGGGTCTGGGTCCGGATGTACGGGGACACGTTCCGCACGGCCGCCACCCCGTCCGGGCAGCCTCAGAAGACGATGTCGGCCTGGCTCGCGTGCGGCTCCCCCGCCGCTGTGGCCGGCACGTCCGCGGCTGTGCTGTGGGACCTCGGGCTGCCCGAGCCGGCCGTCCCGCGGATCGTCGTCCCGATCCCCCGGCACCCGCGC
The DNA here is from genome assembly GCA_035540895.1 of Actinomycetota bacterium. Taxonomy (NCBI): domain Bacteria; kingdom Bacillati; phylum Actinomycetota; species Actinomycetota bacterium. The sequence goes on from DATLFR010000204.1 coordinate 23,674, forward strand.
CCGGCGGGCGTGGAGGTCGTCCGGACGAGCCGGTGGGGGAGGCTGGAGGTCGTCCGGCGCGGCCCCCTGTACGTGACGACGCGAGCCCGGACCCTCCTCGACCTCGCCGCCCACCTCCCGGACACCGAGCTCGAGGCGGCGCTGGACCGCGCCCACCGCAACGGACTGGACCTCCGCCGCCTCCGGGATCACCTCCGCTCCCACCGTGGCATCCCGGGCGCCGGGCGGCTCGCCGAACTCCTCCGCCACCGAGACCCGGACCGGCCGATCGAGAGCGAGCTAAAGACGCGGCTCTTCGCGATCCTGCGGGAGGCCCGGCTCCCGCTCCCCGTCCCGCAGCTCGTGATCCAGACCTCGGCCGGCCGCCGCCGCCTCGACTTCGCCTACCCGCGGCAGCGCGTCGCCCTCGAGGTAGACGGGTACCGGGCCCACCACGGACGCCGCGCCTTCGACGACGACCGGGGACGCGCCAACGCCGTGCGGGAGGCGGGCTGGGACCTTCGCCACGTCACGAGCACGATGCTGGACCACCCGTCCCAGGTCGTATGGACCGTGTCCGCCGCGCTCGGATTGCGTCCGGTCGCCTGGCGATGACCGCCGCACCGGGACACACG
>DATLFR010000205.1 GCA_035540895.1 Actinomycetota bacterium
CGCCTCCCCCGAAGTCCCCCATCATCCCCATCTCTTCGAGGGAGCCCGACACGCGCGCCGAGCGCATCGTGGGCTCCACGAGTCCGGGCCAGCGTCCGTCCGACATCGCTCCGCCCGTGAGGCGGATCCATCCGGCTCCCGCCCGGACCCGTCCCTCAGGTCCCGGCTGCCACCCCTCCGGCAGCGAGGGGACGGGGCCCGACTGGGCATCGATGTATAGGGAGCCGCCCAGCGCGACCCAGCGCAGGAGCGCCTCGCGCGCCCGCGGGCCCAGGGCATCGAGCCCGTCCGGACCGAGACCGATCACCGTCACGCTCTCGAGGCTGTCCGGAGCCTGCGCGAGGAGCGCCTCGCTCAGCTCGGCGAACCGCGCCGTCCCGGTCTCGGCCACGAGCGGCGCGGGACCGGGCAGGGGTCCCCCCGCCAGCAGCGACCGGTCGAGCGCGACCAGCTCCTCGTCACGGAGCCGTTCCAGTCTGGGGATCCTCGCGGCGGTCGTCTGTCCGTCGTGCTCGAGGACGACCCGGGAGGGCGCCGTGCCGTCGAGCCTCGTCGGGACCACGAGCGTGAAGACCTTCACGCTCCCGCCCGGGACCTCGACCGGCATCTCGATGGTCGGCTCCCCCTCGCGTGGATACGTCACGCGGAGGGTGCCTTCGACGAGACGGTCTGCCTCCACGGTCACCTGCACCGGGACGCGCGCGCCGGGGATGAACCGTCCGTCGAACCCGGCTGCCACGCGCAGCGGGGTCTGCGCGACCGCGGGGGTTGTCCATGCGGCGGCGGCGGCGACCGCCACGACGATCGCCATCCCCCCGCGAAGAAGCGCCCGTGGTCCGGCCGGCATCCGGACCACAGTGTGGCCGAGCCCCGCCACACCGTCCAACGCATACTGGGGCGTGGCACGGGTCCTCGTGGTCGGAGCGGGCGGGGTGGGAGGCGCGTTCGGCGCCGCCCTGGCCCAGGCGGGACACGACGTGGTGTTCGTCGCCCGGGGAGCGAACCTGGAAGCGTTGCGCGACCGCGGCCTCCTCGTCACCGGCGCCCGCGGCACGATCTCTCTCCCGGTCGTCGCCGCGACCGACGACCCCGCGGACGCCGGGGAGCGGGACCTCGTCCTGCTGACCGTGAAGTCCTACGACCTCGAGGACGCGGCCTGGGCCGTGGCGCCTTGCGGCGGCATCGTCCTGACCCTCCAGAACGGGGTGGATGCCGCGGAGCGGGTGCGGGAGGTGCTGGGGGACGTCGTCCTCGCCGGCACCACGGGGATCGTCGCCGACCTCACGGAGCCTGGCCGCGTCGAGGTGGTCTCCACCTACGCCCGCATCACGTTCGGGGAGCCGGACGGCGGCTGGACCGCCCGGACGGATCTCGTGCACGGGTGGCTCTCGGCCGGAGGGTGGATCGAGTCCCAGCCGCAGCAGGACGTCCGCGTCGCGCTGTGGACGAAGATGTCGCTGATCTGCGCGATGGCCGGCCTGACGACCCTCTACGGCCGCCCGGTCGGCGAGATCCTGTCCGACCCGCATGGCGCGGCCACCTGGCGCCGCATCGTCGAGGAGGTCGAAGGGGTCGGCCGAGCCGCGGGGGTGCCCCTGCCGCCCGACCTGGTAGCGGAGCGCATGGAGTACTCCTCGCGGATCGACCCGGGCGCCACCTCGTCGATGTCGCGCGACCGGGCGCGCGGCAAGCGGCTCGAGGTCGACCACCTCAACGGGGCGATCGTGAGGGCGGGGGAGCGGGTCGGTGTGCCCGTCCCCGTCAACGAGGCGGTGTACGCCGGGATCCGGCTCGCCGCCGTGCGGACCTGACCCTCAGGTCGCGCGCGCCCGGAGGGCGGAGAGGTCGAGGATGGTGACGGTCTTGCGTCCCGTCTCTATGCATCCGTCCTCGCGCAGAGCCCGCAAGGCCTTGCTCACCGCCTCGCGCGAGGAACCCACCCACCCCGCGAGCTCCTCCTGTGAGATGGGGAGGTCGAGGTGGACGACGGTCGGCTCGGCGGGTCCGAACCGCTCGGCGAGCTCGACGAGCCGGCTGGCCACCCGCCCCTCGGTGTCGTAGGCACCGAACTCCATCCTCTTACGGTCGGCGTCGCGCAGGCGGTTGCTGAGCGTGCCAAGGAGCAGGAGCGCGATGCGGGGCGAGTCCGACAGCACCCGGCGGAAGTCCTCCGTGGACATCGCGTGGGCCTCGACCTCCTCCAGGGCGACGACGGTCGCGGACGGCGCGTCGCCGTCGACCGCGGACAGCTCGCCCAGCAGGTCTCCCGGCCCCCGGACCGCGAGGACGGTCTCGTGGCCGTCGCGCGACACGGTGGACACCTTCACGCGTCCGCGCTCGAGCAGCAGGACGCGGTCGGGGGTCTCGCCCTCGTGGAAGAGGATCGTCCCGCGTGGGAACCTCCGCCGCCCCCCCCGGGCCCGGACGAGCTCGAGATCCTCGGGCGCCATCAGGTCGCCGAAGCTGCCGGGTTGCAACGCGCCCCCCTTGTTGGTCAGGTCACGATGAGGACCACTACGAGGATCACGGCCACCACGGCCAGCACGACCGACAGCAACCTGTTGTTCGCCGGCTCTCCCTCGTCCCCCTCTTCGGCTCCCGACTCGAAGAGCGCGGACGGGTCGTCGGGGACCTCGAACGAGACATCGGACGCGGCCACGTCGGGTCGGTCGAGCACGGCGTACGCCTCTTCGATGTAGGACCGCGGCACCTGGACCCGGAGGCGCCCGGCCTCGGCGGCCTCGGCGGTCTCGACCGGGACGCTCGCGTCCTCGAGCCGGCGGATCAGGTGCACCCCCTCCTCGTAGGCCCCCTCCCAGATGGGGATGAAGGGGTCGCTGTAGCCGCGCGCCGCGCGGGGCTCGATGAAGATGGCGTCGTCGGGTGTGAACGAAGGCGCTGAGCGCCCGCGGCGTGGAGGCCGGACGGCCTGGAGGGGGACGTCGCACTCCGAGCACGTGGCCTTGCCGTCGACGTACTCACTGCCGCAGTTCGGACACCATCGCGCCATGTGAAGACTGTAGACCGAGGGCGACGACGCCGCGCATCCCCCAACGGCTATGGTTGGACCGGTGGTGGAGGGCGTGGAGAGCTGTCCGAGCTGCGGCGAGCCGCTTCGTCCCCAGGCCACGTTCTGCTTCCACTGCAGATGGCGCCGGGGCGATCCCGTGCCGCCGCAGGGACCCCCGATGGTCGCTGCGGCGGCACGGGATCGCCCCGGCGCCATCTGCAGTGGAAGCAGAACGTGGCCTGGGGACGAAGCGGCTC
>DATLFR010000206.1 GCA_035540895.1 Actinomycetota bacterium
GAGTCGTAGCCCACACCGACGCCGGCCACGGTGTACCCGTTCGAATGGAGATCGAGCATGCACTCCTTGTGTCCCGACGTCGACCGGTACCACAGGTCGTAGAAGGTCTGGGCGATCTGGTCGTCCGTGGGGGATCCCCCACCCATGTACGCCACGTTCTCGCACGCATAGGTGGCTCCCGAGTACAGGGACCTGAAGCCGTCGTCGGGCGGACCGTTGGACTCGTACGGGTCGGGCGCGGCGGACGTCACCCGCGTGGAGAAGCCGTCGTGGCTGAGCCCGCCGCGACCGATCATGTAGGCCGAGTGCTCGCGGGCCTTCGTGCGGAGTCCGGCGTGCATCACGAGGGCGGCCTTGCCCACCCCGGACCTTCCGCCGTTGATCTTCTGCAGGGTCAGGACCTCGACGTTGGCCGTGCGCGACGTGGACGCCGCGGCAGGCACGGCCAGGCCCGCCCCGATCAGGGCGGTGACGGCGAGAGCGGTCCAGGTACGTGAACTCATCGGTACAAGTATCGGCACCGTTCCACGTTCCTGCACCCCCCCGTTGGGACCACGTCACGCACCGCCCGGCCGGACCGGTCAGCCCGACCCCCGGGGGCCTGGCTACAGGTTGGCGCTGGCCGCGTCGAGGAGCTCGGCGAAGCGCTGCCGGGCCTCCTCGCGCCGGGTGGGGACGTGCTGGGACGGCACATCCCGGGGCTCGTACCCCTTCAGGACCTGGCGGGCGACCGTCATCCGGTGCACCTCGTCCGGACCGTCGTATATCCGTCCGGCCCGGGCCGCCCGGTACATGTGCTCGAGCGGGAGGTCGGTCGAGAATCCGAGCGACCCGTGCACCTGGATCGCCCGGTCGATCACGTCGTGGAGGACCCGGCCGCCCCAGAACTTGATCATCGAGATCTCCTTGCGGGCGGCGGACGAACCCTCGTTGTCCATCTTCCACGCGGCGTGAAGGGTCATCAGGCGGAGCGCGTGGATCTCGGTGGCGGACTCAGCGATCCAGTTCTGGATCGTCTGCTTGCGAGCCAGGGGCTCCCCGAAGACGACGCGCGACACGGCCCGTTCGCACATCATGTCGAACGCGCGGTTGCACTGACCGATCCAGCGCATCACGTGATGGATCCGTCCGGGACCGAGGCGCTTCTGGGCGAGGACGAAGGCCTGTCCCTCGTCCCCCAGCAGGTTCTCGACGGGGACCCGGACGTCCTGGTACAGGATCTCGGCGTGACCTCCCGGCATGTCCATCGGGTGGTCGGGGTCCTCCATCGTCCCTATGTTGCGCAGGATGGTCACGCCGGGGGTGTCCGTCGGGACGAGGATCATCGACATCCCCTGGTAGGGGTGGACATCCGGGTTGGTGACCGCCATCACTATCAGCAGGTCCGAGGTGGCCCCGTTGGACGTGAACCACTTGTGCCCGTTGATCACCCATTCGTCGCCCACCCGCTCGGCGCGCGTCGAGATGACGGTGGGGTCGGCCCCGGCTCCCGGCTCCGTCATGGAGAAGGCGGACCGTATCCGACCCTCGAGCAGGGGCCAGAGCCAGCGCTGCTTCTGCTCGTCCGTGCCCGCCAGCGCGATCAGCTCTGCGTTGCCCGAGTCCGGGGCGTTGTTGCCGAAGACTATCGGCGCGTAGAAGGACGTCCCCAGGATCTCGTGCATGAGTCCGAGCTTCACCTGGCCGAACCCCTGTCCGCCGAGCTCGGGTCCGAGGTGGGCCGCCCACAGGCCCTGTCCCTTCACCTCTTCCTGCAGCGGAACGATCGCGCGTCGGAAGGCCTGAGGCGTGAGGCCGGCCACCTCGAGGGGCCAGATCTCGTCGCGGACGAAGCCGCGCATCCACTCGAGCTTCGACTCGAACTCAGGTTCGGTGGAGAAGTCCCAGGCCATCAACGCCCTCCCCGTCTGTCGGTCTCCCGACGATAGCAGCAGCCCCGTTCAGGACTGCGGACGCAGCTCGACGACGAGCTTCCGCGCCGCGTCGACGACGGCCAGGACCGTCCGCCCTCCCTCGGGGGCCTGGATGGACCCATCGAGACGCAGGACGGTGCCGTCCTCGAAATAGGCCCGCCCGTCCTCCACCCGGTCGAGCACGCCGGTGTACGGGAACTGGGTGTCTCCCTCGGGCACGATGCCGATCGACGCGATCCAGGCGACCTTCCGGTCCTGGAGCCCGATATGGACGTAGCGACCCTTGAGCTGGGCGAGCGGGACGAAGTTGTGGCCCCGGGTGGTGAAGCTCTCGACCTCGCCCTCCAGCTCGAAGCCGCTCCCGTCGGCCAGCTTGACCCCGGCCGGACCGATATCAGCCACGACCCCCTCTGCGTCCGGAACACGCTCCCGCTCGGTGACGCTGGCCGGTTCGGAGGCGCAGGCGACGGCGAGCACCATCGTCAGCGCCGTCAGCACCCGCAGCCGACGCATCGGGTCAGTCCCAGCCGGTGGCCGAGAAGTTGCCGCCGGTGAACTCGGCGACCCGGCACATGTTGGCGTCGGCCGCCTTGTTCGCGAAGGTGATCCCCTTCCCCTGAACCGAGTTGTCCTCGCGTATGGCGAAGCAGCGCCCGCTGGGGCTGAACGCGACCATGACGATCTCGTCGGGGGACGGGGTCCGGACGCCGATCTTCGTCGGACCGTCGCTCGGCCCGTCGGACACGAAGTCGAGCTCGGGCAACTCCTCCTTCAGCCTCTCGGGCGTGGCGACCCGGTAGTCGTTCGTATCGGTGTAGAGGGTCTTCGCCGCCGCGAGTGCGTCCCGCAGCGAGTTCTTGGCGTCCGTGTCCGGACCCGCTTCCTCCTCGTCCGCCGGTGCGTCCTTACCGCGGGGAGCCGAGAACGGGCTGGCGGCTGCCTCGTCGCCGCCGCCCAGCAACCTCCCTATCGTGCCGACCACGGCGTCCCCGATCGGCATCTCCACCGTCACCGGCTCCCCTGCCCGGGACACCTCGTAGGACATCGTCCGCTCGCGCACCAGGTCTCGGGTCCCTCCCTCCTGCGCGTTGCGCAGCATCTCCCGGTGGTAATCCGATCCCCGGTCGAGGTCGAGGATCCGGCGGAAGTCACGCTGTCCCTCGATATCGATCTTCTCGACCACCTTGAGGACCCGGTTCCCCCGGACGTAGAACGCCATCTTCCTGAAGTGGGAGGTCCCGGGCTCCTCCGAGACCGAGCCCTGGCCACCGCGCCGTGGGAGCGGCGGCGGGATGATGTCGAAGCGGATGATGCCCTTCGCGCGCAGGTCGGCGTCGGCGTCGGCCGACCAGGGGTCGTCCGCCGGGTTGTAGCCGATCGCGTCGGGGTTGAACTCGATCACGCCGGCGCTCTCCTCGATCGAGCGCAGGAAGTACTGGAAGGCATAGATCGCGTCCTGGGCCGGGTTGCTCCCGACGTCCAGGACCCCCTCACGGTTGACGATCGCGGCGAGCGGGGGAGCCGCCGTGTAGTCGACAACCCATCGGCCCTCGAGGAGCGCCTTGATGGCATCGGTGTCCTCCGCCGTCGACTGCAGGACCCCGAGGCGCTCGAACGCGGTCCTGTTGTTGGCGACCGCGGCCTGGATGTTGATGACGCGCACGGCGAGGGCGTCGTCGCTGACGACCCCCTCCGCGATGTCGTTCTCCCCCGCCCGGTAGACGACCGAGTAACGCATGTCGTCCTCGAACGAGCCCCTGACCTCGTTGCGCTGAGCGGGCACCTCGTGGCGGGCGGGGCGGTTCGGGCGCTCCTTGCGGGGAGGCTGGTAGTCGACCTGCTCCACGTAGGTGAAGAGCTTGCTCTCCTTCTCGGTGCGGCTGAGGGCAGCTCGCAGGCGCTGCTCAGGCCGGTCGCGCTCACCACAGGCGCCGAGCCCGAGCAGCGACAGCACGAGGAGTCCGATGGTCGCTCGCCTCATAGCTGGATGTCCTGCTCGACGACACGCCGCAGGAGCGTGCGGGGGAACGAGTAGTCCTGGTGGACGCTCAGCACGAAGAATCCCTCGTCGGTGAACCAGATGTACTGATCCTGCCTGTTCCCGGAGGTGGAGTACACGACCTGATCCCCCACCCGCAACTCCAGCGGTCGGCTCGACCCGAGCAGCTGGAGTATGGACCCGCGGAAGCGCCCCTCGCGCGGCTTGGCCAGCCGGTTGAACCTGCTTATCTGCAGGGTCGCCCGGAGCAGCTCCTCCTCGCGCAGGCTGAAGACGGCGAGGCTGTCCACGTACGGGCGCCTCACCTCCTCCACCACCTTCGAGACGTCCTCTGGGGTGACGGTCAGCCCGACGATCTGGGACGGGAAGTTGATGACGGGCGCCCTGACCGGACCTCCGCCCGGCAGGACCCGCACCGGCTCGTCACCCGTGCACCCCGTGGCGAGCAGCGCGCCGGCTGCGACCAACGCAGCCACGCGGTTGCGCATCAGCCGACCTCCAGGGTCGCGGTCGCGAACGGGATGCCCTGGTCGACGATCTCCCAGCGGCCGCCGTTGGGGAACCTCATCTCCCACTTCTCCCCCGGCTTGAGGCACGGGGAGCTGAACTGGCCGCCCTTGTCGGTGAACGAGCGGCACTGGCGCTCGCGCGTGGTGTCGCGGTTCGTCACCCGGAGCACGGATGTCAGCCGCATCTCGAGCTTGTTCCCCGGCTTGTAGAACGGGCTGTCCGCGACCAGCTCCACGTCGAAGTAGTCGACCTGCGGAG
>DATLFR010000207.1 GCA_035540895.1 Actinomycetota bacterium
CTGAAGGTCAGTCACATTATGACCGGCGGTCGGTCACTCGTCAACCGGTTTCTTGGCGAGGAGCCGGGAGGCCGGATGACGACCACAACGCACCATCCGTGGGAGCGCACGGGGCTCCCCGGGCGCGGGTGGCACCCCGTGGTCGCACACGACCCACAACCCGCCACCCGTAGTCCGGGCGGGGCCCGAGATGGCCACCGACGGCGAGTCGTGGTCCGGGGTCGGGCCGGCTCCCGCTCCTTGTGGCCCCCCCGACCTGCCCATATGATCGGGCCATGGCCGGTCGGGAAGGACCCGTGGAGAAGGGCAAGGCGCTGGGGATCGGGGAGACGGTCTCGTCCGTCCTGAAGCGCCGGGTCGTCAAGTCGTCCGAGGAGAGGCGGCGGGAGATCCTGGACGCGGCCCTGAAGCTCTTCGGTGAACGCGGGTTCGCCGAGACCACCATGGAGGAGGTCGCGAACGCGGCCGGGGTGGCCAAGGGGACGATCTACATCTACTTCCCCTCGAAGGAGCACATCCTCCTCGCGCTCAAGCGCGAGTTCCTAGACGGACTGATCGTCGCGCTCACCGATGTCGCCGCGGACGCGGTCGAGGCCCTCGCCGCAGGGGCGGCCGTCGATTACCGCGACGTCATCGACGAGATCCTCGAGGTGATCGTCACCTACCACACGGACAGGCGGGAGGCCCTGCAGGTGGTGGTGCGGCAGTCCCCGGGTCCGGACCTGGTGCGCGACGCGCTCGAGCTCGAGCGGGACGTGGTCTCGCTCGTGTCCAACGCGATCGCCCAGGCGCGCGATTTCGGACTGGTGCACGCCTCGGACCCGGACCTGACCGCGCGCCTGCTCTGCGACGCGCTGAGGGACACCCTCGCCACCAGCCTCTGCTACGACGACCCGCCCGACCTGGACCGCCTCGTCGCGGCGTGCAAGGAGCTCTTCTACAAGGCCCTGGCTCCCGACGTCAGCCTCCCGCCCCGGAGGCCGAGGTCCGTCCGGACGCGGCCCTGACGACCTCCCGGTAGGCGCCGGCCGAGTCCACCCCGACCGCGTCGGTCTCCAGGATCCGCACCCCGTCTGACCGGTCCACCCCGTAGAGGCCGAAGCGCGGGACGTAGGAGCCCCACTCCCAGTTGTCGACCAGGGTCCAGTGCAGGTACCCCGCGACCGGCACCCCCTCGTCGCGCGCCCGCAGCACCTCGCGGGTCATGTCCCGGATGTAGGCGTCCCGCCGCAGGCCGTCCGGACGCGAACGCATACCGGGCGTGCACGTGCCGTTCTCGGCCACGACGATCGGACGTCCGGGAGCCTGGAGGTGCGCCTGGCGCAGACAGACCGCCATCGCAGCGGGGGTCGAGACCTGCTCCCAGAGCTCGGCGACCCCGGGTCGCGCTCGGAGCGCCCGGGCTCCCGCGGCGGCCGGTCGGAACTGGTGCCCGGCCACCGGGTCGTACACGTCGATCGAGATCCAGTCGAGCTTGCGGGGCCTGGGCGACGAGTACAGGGCAGCGGCGGCCGCACCCTCGGGACGCAGCGCACCGAGGGCCGCCACGCGGTGCAGGGCGGCGTCCACCAGCGAAGCGAGGGCGTCGCGCCTCGGGAGCGCGGCTAGGCGGCGGCGCGCGCGAGCTCGGCACCGGCGCAGGTACGTGGTGAGGTCGGCGCGGTCCACGCCGCGCTCCCGCGCCTCCAGGAGGTCCACGACCGATGCGTCGAGATCGGCGAGCGTCATCGAGTACGAGTTGGTCGTGACGAGGGGTTCCGGCCACCCGTTCGACCCGTGCACCTCGTGGATCGCGTCATAGGCGAGGACGTGACCGGCGATCAGGTTGTCCAGGGCGGCAGCGGTGCGCGGCACGCCCCACCCGGTCCCGGGGAAGGCCCCGAGCACGTAGGTGGAGACGGCCAGGATGGCCGGCTCGTTGATCGTCACCCACCACCTGACGGGAGCCGTGCCGCGCTCGGACAGCCGTCGGTTCAGCTCCCCGACCGCCTCCCGGACGAAGCGGGCGAACGTGGACGCCCCTCGGGGGTCGAGCCACGGGTCCGGACCCGCCCAGGCCGGGTGGGTGAAGTGGTGGAGGGTGACGACCGGCTCCATCCCGCGGTCCCGCACGCCAGCCAGGATGGACACGTACCCGTCCAGGACGGCGTCGTCGAGGGGGGAGGACGGTCCGGGCTGCAGGCGTGCCCACTCGACGGACATCCGGAACGCGTTGACCCCCAGTCCGGACGCCAGGTCGAGGAGGGTGTGGGGGTCCGTCCAGAAGCGCACGGCCTCACCGGACGGCTCCACGCGTCCGGACCGCTCCCACGGCCCCCAGTTGTTCTCCGGTCCCCCGGGGACGTTGAGCCCGCCCTCGACCTGTGCGGCGGCGGTGGCGACGCCCCATAGGAACCCGTCCATGCACAGATGTTAGGGGCCCGGAACGCGAAGAGGCCCCGCCCGTCGGGCGGGGCCTCACCTCGCATCGATCGCTACGGCAGGATCTCGTTGCGTCTGCTGCGGATCGCGAAGAAAGCGACCAACGCTCCCATGAAGAGCAGGACCCCCACCATCGTCGCCACCACGGGGTCGAACCTCCGGGTGACCGGCGGGGTGCGGTTACCGCGGGCGATGACGGGCATCTCCATCGCGACGAGCTGTCCGTCCGGACCCGGCACGAGGACGGTGCGCGCCCGCTTCACCGGCGCGTCGTCGACGTAGTCGTCCCCGAAGTCGAACGAGCTGGTCGGGCGGGTCGGCACCGAGGGTCGGGTGCCCTGGGACATGGGCGTGATGTTCTCACCCGGACGCGGACGGTTGTAGCCCGAGAGGTCGACGATCTGGTCGGCGCTCTCGATCCACGTCAGCCGCAGCTTGTACCCGGTGTTCGTGCCACCGCCCATGTTGACCACCGTGAAGTAGTACTCCCCCTCCGGCTGGTCGAGCAGGATGTTCTTCGGGTTCTGGGTGTCGTTGCGCGACGTCTTCGCCTGTCGGTTGGCCTCGGCTTCCTCGGGCTTGTCGCTGTTCCACTGGTACATGTACAGCATGTTGCCGGTCGAGCCGTCCCAGAGGAGCTCGACGTTCACGAAGTGGACGTTGCGGAACCCGGGCGGCACCGAGATGTCCACCACGATCGTGTCGCAGTTGTTGGCCGACTTGCACGACGCGGCCGTGATGGCGCTGGTGACGACCACGACGCGCTGGGGCTGGGCGGCCGGGATGGCGGGGAACGACTTCTCGATCTGCTCCCCTCGGGCGACCGCGATCCTGCCGCGGTCGGCGGCCGTGGCCGCAGATGGGAGGAGCGCCGCGAGCATCAGGCCGCCCACGACGCAGGACAGGAACTTACGCATTCTGGAACCCCCTCGGATGGGATCTGTCGCCGAGAGGTATTCCACGCCGGGAGCCCGATCTCCTGCCGCCGGGGACGGTTCGGTTCCCGCGCCGAACGGACGTTCGACCTCGGCGGCGGCCGAGGCGCTACAGCTCGGCCTGGCGCCTTCGGATGGCGAGGAACGCCAGTGCCGCGCCCGACCCGAGCAGGCCGGCGACGACGGCGGCGACGACGGGGTCGAACCTGCGCTGAGGGGGCGCGGCGCGGTCACCGCGCGCGATCGTGGGCAGCGTCACCTTCTGCATGGCGCCGTCCGGGCCGGGAACCAGGACCGTCCGGACCGGCGGCGGCCGGTCGTCGTCGTAGGCGGCCAGGTCGGACCCGTCCGCGTTGAACGCGGTCGGCACCGGGGCGTTCGAGGAGCGCGGGTCGTTGAACGGGCTGCTGGTGGTGGCCACCTGGGGACGGCTGAACCCGCCGAGGTCGACCTCCGTCTCATGCCAGATCAGCTCCAGGGTGTACCCGGCGTTGACCCCCGCGTTGTTCACGACCGTGATGAAGAACGGGTCGGGCTCGCTCAGGATGACCCGGCGTGGGGGGAACTTGGCGGCGGCCGTACTGTCGCGGTCGGCCGCCATCGGACCCCAGGTGGCGTCGATGTCGTCCTCCACCCAGGTCCAGAGCCACATGTCGTTGTTCGTCGTCCCCCGGTTCCACGTCAGGACGACCTCGATGAGCCACAGGGCCCGGTAGTCGTCGGGGATCTCGATCTTCACCACGTCGAACGAGTCGCAGTACGAGCTGCTCGCGCCGAGGTCGCGGCACTGCGGAGGACGGACCTGCGCGAAGGGGATGACCGGCGCCGGGGGGCGGACGGCGGGGATGGCCGGGTAGGACTTCTTGAAGTGTTGGCCGACGCCGATGGTGATCTCGTCGCGGGTCGCGGCCTGCGACGGGGTCGCGACGAGGGCCCAGCCGGCGCAGAGCGCAGCGGCGGCGACGGCTGCCAGCGCTTTCCTCGTCTTCATGCCTCGCCTCCCTGCGTCCGAACGCCCTTCCAGCCTACAACTCGGCCTGTCTTCGCCGGATGGCAACGAACGCGAGCACCGCACCCGATCCGAGCAACGCCGCCACCACGAGCGCCACGACCGGGTCGAAGGACCTGCGGGCCGGTGCGGCGCGGTCACCACGGGCGATCGTCGGAAGCGTCAGCTGCTGAACCTCCCCATCCGGACCCGGGACCAGGTTCGTCTTCGGTGCGGCGACAGGTGCCACGGGGGCCAGGTCCAGATCGCGGCCGTCGGCGAAGACCGGCCTCTGCGGGTTGGAGGGCGTCACGGGCCCGAAGGCCGGACCCCCCACCTGGGGACGGGAGAACGCGCTCAGGTCGATGGCGATCTCGTGCCAGATCAGCTCGAGCGTGTAGCCGCTGTTCACCCGCTCGGCGTTCTGGACGGTGATCACGAAGTTGGGGTCGGGGTCACCGAGGACCACCCGGCGGGGCCGGTAGTTGTTCGCCGGCGAGAAGGCGGCCCGGTCCTGGCCGAGCTCGCCCCAGGTCTCCGTCTCCTCGTTGTAGGCCCAGACCCACAGCCACATGTTGTTGTTCGCGGTGCCGGGGGTCCAGCGCAGGACGATCTCGATCATCCACGCGGTCCGGTCGCGGTAGTCGGCCGGGAAGGGGGCGTGCACCTCTATGGCGTCGCACCAGCTGGCGCTCGCGCCGCCCTCGGGGT